>CAIRSA010000175.1 GCA_903881085.1 uncultured Acidobacteriia bacterium | reverse complement strand
TGGCTGGCCACGTGGTTCATGGACAACGGCTGGTCAATGAAGAAGCTGCACCGGCTGATCATGGCGAGCAACGCGTATCGCATGAGCCGGGAGAACAACGCCGAGTACGCGGCGAAAGATCCCGAAGTGCGGCTGTTATGGCGGCTGCCGTATCAGCGGTTGGAGGTGGAGGCGATCCGCGATTCCGTGCTGGCGGCGAGCGGTCAGTTGAATGCGAAGATGCACGGGCCGAGCATGTATCCTCATATTCCGAAGGCGGCGATGGAAGGCAGCAGCGATCCGGATAAGATCTGGAAAGAATCGGACGAGCGGGAAGCTTCGAGGCGGACGGTGTATGCGTTTTTGAAGCGGTCAATGGTGGTGCCGATGCTGGAAGTGCTGGACCTGTGCGATACCAGTCGCACGGCGGCGAAGCGGCAGAACACGAGCGTGGCGACGCAGGCGCTGACCTTGTTCAATGGGGATTTTGTGAATCGGCAAGCCTCGTACTTTGCGGCGCGGCTGCGGTGGCAGGCTGGGGCGGATCCGGTGAAGCAGATTGAGCTGGCGTACCGGCTGGCATTGGCGCGCACGCCTTCGAACGAAGAGACGAAGTTGCTGCTGGAGTTTCTGAAGCGCGAATCGCTGGAGCAGATGTGCCGCGCGATTTTCAATTTGAATGAGTTTGTTTATGCCGACTAGACGCGAACTGTTTGGCCTGATGGGCGGGGGCTTTGCGAACCTCGCTTTGATCGATTTGGTGTCGCGCGAGGCGCGGGCGGGCGGCACGAATCCGCTGGCAGTGAAGCCTCCGCACTTCGCGGTGAAGGCGAAGCATGTGGTGTTTCTGTTTATGAACGGTGCGCCGAGCCACATCGATACGTTCGATCCGAAGCCCGTGCTTGCGAAGTACGATGGCAAGCCATACAAGGGACCGCTGGTGGTGGGTTCGAACGGCCGGCGCATCGGAAACCTGATGCAATCGCCATTCGAGTTTCAGCAGCATGGGCAGAGCGGGTTGCCCATCAGCAGTCTGTTTCCGCATACAGCCAAGTTCGCCGATGACCTGTGCGTGATCCGTTCAATGTATACCGATACGGCGGCGCATGCTTCGGGCTGCCTGCAGATGAACACGGGGAATGTGAGTATCGGCAAGCCGTCGATGGGATCGTGGTTGAGCTATGGGTTGGGGTCGGAGAATGAGAGCCTGCCGAGTTTCGTGGTGATGACCGATCCGCGCGGCGGGCCGATCAGCGGGTCTTCGAACTGGACGGCGGGGTATATGCCGGCGGCGTATCAGGGCACGCTGTTCCGCAGCGTGGGCGCGCCGCTGCTCGATCTGGAGACGCCGATGGGTACGACGGACCGGACGCAGCGCAGTTCGCTTGATCTGCTGAAGCAGTTGAATGAGAAGCATCTGGCGCAGCATGCGGGCGAATCGGAGTTGGAGGCGCGGATCAACTCGTATGAGCTGGCGTATCGCATGCAGACTTCCGCGTCAGAGGCTGTCGACTTGGGGAAAGAGAGCGAGGCCACGCGCGAGATGTATGGCATGAATGCCAAGCGCACGGCAGATTTCGGTCGGAAATGTCTGATCACACGGCGGTTGCTGGAAAAGGGCGTGCGGTTCATTCAGCTGTATTCGGGCGGCGGCCACATTGAGGATACGTGGGACGGGCACAATGACTGCATCGGGAATCACAAGCTGCATGCGGGTGAGACCGATCAGCCGATCGCGGCGTTGATGGCCGATTTGAAGCGGACCGGATTGTGGGATGAGACGCTGATTGTGTGGGGCGGGGAGTTTGGGCGTACGCCGACCAGCGAGGGCGTGGGCAAGCCGGGGCGCGATCACAACTGGCACGGGTTCAGCATGTGGCTGGCGGGGGCGGGAGTGAAGGGCGGGCAGGCGATCGGGGCGACCGATGAGCTGGGGTTTGCAGCGGTGGAGGAGCGGTGCCATGTGTCGGATTTGCATGCCACGATTTTGCATTTGATGGGGCTGGACCATACCAAGCTGACGTATTTTTATTCGGGGATGAATACGCGGCTGACGGGGGTGCGGGGGAATGTGGTGAGGCGGGTGTTGGGGTAGGGTTGTGGGGTGACATGATGTACCCTGTAATTAGAGACGGTTCCTATGGCGATTCGCTTAGTGATTCCAGAAGCGGTGGCGGGCAGCATTCGACTTCCTCTGCCGGAAGTTGAAAAGCGTTTGCTCGCTGAACTGTCCGCAGCCCTGAACGCGCAGGAGATACTTTCCTTCGGTAAGGCAGCTGAGCTCGCCAACCTCTCCCGCTATGCCTTTGCCGATTTCATTGGTGAGCGCAATATCCCGCGCCATTATTCCGAAGAGAACTTAGCGCAGGATCTGCATTATGCTGGCGGTCAGTAACACCTCGCCAATCTCAAATCTTGCTCATATCGAGCGACTTGATCTGCTTCGGCCGCAGTTCCCCTTGCTTCTAATACCCGGTGCTGTTTCTGTGGAACTGAGCGCTCACCCGGATCCTGCCGCATCTGCTGCGATTCATGGGGCTGTTCAAGATGGCTGGATACGGGTTGCACCGGTGGTAGACTCCCCGATGCTGCGGATGCTGAGAGCGCAAGTTCATCGGGGAGAGGCCGAGGCGATTGCGCTTGCTGCTGAACTCCAGGCAAGCATGGTTATCATTGATGAGCTGGAAGGCCGGGGGTTGGCTGTTAATGCTGGACTTTCCGTTACTGGAACCCTCGGCGTATTATTGAAGGCTAAACGTGCAGGATTGATTGATGTCGTTAAGCCGGAAATCGTAAAGCTTCGCGATATTGCCAGATTCTTTATTGCTCCGGCGCTGGAGGCCAAGGTGTTGGCTGCCTCGGGTGAATAGGCTGGGCGCATACACGGGTTTGAGGCTGTCAATAAACTGCTGGATTACCGCTCGCCCGAAATCTATTCACCTAGAGAGATCATTGATTAATGGAAAAAGACTTTGATTGCGTTCAAATGAAACGGAAGATTCAGGTTGCCCGCCGCCAATGGGAGCGCGTGTTGGCCGATCCGGTGCTTGGCAAGCGAGCACGCGAAAAATGGCCGGAATTGAGCAATGCGGAGCAGCACGTCTAAGGAGCCAATCAGTGAGTTCGAATGCGCAAGCACGCAGTGCGAGATTTAGCAGATGCTTTCGGCTGGACTGTATTCCAGAATGGATCACTGGAAGTTTTCGATCATCATCAGGTGCGCGCTGTCGTTGGCAAGCTTCGTGAAAAGCACGTTTTTTTGATCTGCGGAGACGCTCAAGCCCATGTATGTTCGTCCGTCGATGTTCTTCAACACCCGGCTGCTATTGCTGGAAAACTGGAAGAACTCCAGTTGAAAAGATTCAGGCTCAGGGCGTCCGATGAAATAGATTCCCTGCTCCACCGGGACGAATGCTCTATAGGATACGTAAGGCAGAACCTGATGCTCAGGGCCTCCATGCACAGGTCTTGAATAAAGCGGACCCCCAGTGCTAATTTTGGTGTAGTAAAGAGTCTGGCCATCTACAGACTCAGCGCTCGCCAAGCCCCCGGTTGTGGTGACCTGCTCTGGCACGCCTCCGGCGAAGAGAACCCGCCAGATTTGGGATTCTCCGTTTCGGGATGAATGGAAATAGATCCATTTGCCATCGCGGGACCAACTGGGAATGAAATCGTCGGCAGGACCGGTTGTGATTTTTCGCGGCTGGCCGCCGGTGGCTTCCACTGCAAAGATACTGATATGGCCATCCTCACCTTGGGAATCAAAGGCGATCCAACGGCCATCTGGTGACCATTTAGGCGCTCCCTGATGACGGCCGACTCGATTTGTCAATTGCACTGGATTGGAACCATCAGCCTGTGCAATCCAAATCTCATCGGCGTCGCCGGACCGGCTGGATTCGAAAACCATTTTTAAATTGTCGGGCGAATACTGCGCATTGTAGTCGGCGAGGGTCGAGACGATCAAAGGTGCGATGGTCCCATCCACTTGGTAACGCCAGATGTCTGGATCGAAGATATGCCGGTAAAATACCAGGCGATTCCCTACCGGAGAGACCGTTGGGGCGTATGCCCCAGGACCGGGAAGCTCCAACCTCTGAGATGGTTGACGGCCATCCGCCCCTACGCGCCAAAGATAAGGCACCATGCCGACAGTTTGGGTCGCGGAATAGATCAGAGAATCTCCGTTGCGGCTCCAGGTGAGCGCTAAGATGAAAACCCCTTGATTCGTAACCTTGCGCGGGCTGCCCTGGGGTGAAACAGATGAGTCCAATTCCTGAATCACCACATCGCAGGAAAACCTGCCGGCGCAATTCGCATACCCTAAGCTGCGGCCATCTGGAGAGAACGCGGGTGCCCGGTGCTCGGCAGGCGGCTTAGGATTCGTAATTCGCTTAGGCTCTCCGCCATCTACGGGAATCAGCATGATCCCGGGCTCCTTCTCACTGTTAAGCGATATGGCCAACCACTTTCCATCCGGAGACCAGGACATCTGGAATGTGGTGGTCAGCGAAGTCAGTTTACGCTCCGATCCGCCCAGGGCCGAAGCGGTAAAGATGCCTCCTTCTGGTCCACCCCGACGAAAAGCAATTCGCCTGCCGTCCGGAGCCCATGCGGGAAGAAAGTCGACAGTTGAGGTAGGTGTAAGCCTCAGGGCTTGAGTCTCACCGAGCATCTTAACGTAGATGCCAAGCTTGTCACCTTTTCGACCCGACGAATGATTAAACGCGATCTGTTTTCCATCCGGGGAGAAGCTTGGCTGAGCCTGGTAGCCTGGATCGGTGGTCACAGGGACAAGGAACGGCTGAGGGATAGCTGCGTGGCGATGGGTAAGCAGCCAAAACCCTGCGGAGAGTATTGCCACGACACCAGCGGTAGCACCCATCCACTTCCATGCTCGCCTGCTGTTCGGCCGAACTGCAGCCAACTTCGCCGAAGGCCGTGATTCAGACTCCTCTTTCAGTTCGACCAAAGCAACGCGGACATCGGCCATGTTTTGAAACCGGCGTTCCGGATCCTTACGGAGGCAGCGAGTGACAATCTTTTCCAGGTCGTGGGGGATCTCAGGCGTGAGCTGGCTTAGCGGTATGGGTTCATCACGCAGGATCGCCGAGATCGTCGACATGGGTGTTTCGCCGCGAAACGCGCGCTGACCTGTGACCATCTCGTAGAGGACCGCGCCGAAGCTGAAGATATCGGTGCGAGGGTCGACAGCCTTTCCTTCGGCCTGCTCGGGCGACATGTAGGAGACGGTGCCTAAAATTGCCCCCGTTTCGGTAAGCCCGCCAAGCGTTTGTGTGGTATCACTGCCATCCGCCCGTTGCGCCAGCTTTGCCAAGCCGAAATCCAGCACCTTTACCGTACCGTGCTCGTCGACCATGATATTGGTGGGCTTTAGATCGCGGTGGGTGATCCCCGCAGAATGGGCAGCAACCAGCGCGTCTGCGATCTGCACAGCCAGACTTAGTGTTTCACCGAGGCGCAGCCCTTTTTGCGGGGCGAGTTGGTCCAGCGTTTTGCCCGTGACAAACTCCATCACAATAAAGTCGATGCCGTTCTGTTGGCCGACGTCGTAAAGCGTGCAAATGTTCGGGTGATTAAGCGCGGCGATGGCCCGTGCCTCGCGTTGGAAGCGTTCGGAAAACGTTGCCGAGGGAACCTTGATGGCTACGGTGCGGTTGACCCGCGGGTCGTGTGCTTTATAAACCAAGCCCATGCCGCCTGCGCCAATACGGGACACGATTTCGTAGGGACCGAGTTTGTCGCCAGGGGAAACGGCCAGGGCTTGCGAGGCCGGAGAGTCGAGGATTTTGCCATCGGAATCCCGTGCCAATAGGCGCTCAACTTCGCACTTCAGTTCGGCATCGCCGTTGCATGCGGCGGTCAGGAATGCGGCGCGGTCTCTGGGGGCGTGCTCCTGTGCCGCGTGATACAACTCTTCAATCTTGCTCCAGCGTTCGGGAGTCATAGATTTCTAGTTCCTCAGCCCTGATTGCCAGTTCAGAATCACCGTGTAGGGCTCCAGCCCTTGCTTGTTAGCAAGCCCGAGAAAGCGACTACCATCGGCTGAGGAATCCCAATTACCACGGATCGAAACTCCGAGAGGCGTGGGTTTCCCGGAGTGGAAAGATTCTTTGAAAGAAATTTCAACGGCCATCGTCTTCCCGTCGCGAGCCTGATAATAAAGTTCCCGGCCATCTCCTCGCCAACGAGGGCTGCCGCTCCATTCATCAGACACTTTCCATTTACCTCCCGCCTCCACGGCCGTCCCGGCAGAGTTCATGGCGAAGGAGCGCACGTAGACCTCCTCCTTGCCTGACTCATCCGAGACATAAGCCACCCAGTGACCGTCAGGCGAAAAGCGAGCGGCCCTTTCGTTAAATTCGGTATTTAGGAAAGGGACCGGCTTTCTGCTTCCGGCCAGGGGCAGAACCCAAACATCCGACTTTGTTGGGGCATGGTCGACAGTATAAAGCAGCAAGCGTCCATCTCGCGACCAACTGCTGGCATGCTTGTTTTCATTGGACTTGAGCAAAACCTCCTCCTCCTTTGTTCCGCTTGATAGTTTCTGGTAGAGGTTAAAGGGTCCGTCCCGATTGGAGCTAAAGATAATGCTCCTCCCATCTGGCGACCAGACCGGAGAAGCATCTATCCCAGAATCAAACGTTAATCTTGTGCCCGTTCCGCTGCGTAAAAGATCCAGCAGCCAAATGTTTCTAGATCGCTCTCTCGCAAAATCCTTAGTCACCGCCAGCCTTGTCCCGTCCATCGAAATCGCCATGCTTCCATAAGCGGAGGGTTCACCGGCCGTTCCCATCACCTCTCCTTCGCGGTCGTACCAGGTAGGGACCCAGTCAAATTTGCCACTTCGCTTGAAGGCAAGGATGTTATTGCCGGAAAGAGAAAAAGGAATGTAATTGGCCGCGCTGATTTTGCCCGTCAGTTGTTCTACAACGGAGATTGCCTCCCCTTTCGGTTCCAGGCGGCGATTATCGAAAGGCTGGGCAACGAGCGTGCCGTTCCGAACAAAGAGCAGGTAGCCCATATCAGGGTCCCGTGTAGGCGCGTAGATTGGCTGAGAGTTGGTAGATAATAATGGCACGGAACTTTGTTGCGCGGGGGTAGCGTCAACAGAGGCAAGATAAATATACCCCTTTCCACCATCCTCAGCCGAATTGCGAGTGTAAACAAAATGCCGGCCATCCGGCAAGAAAGACGGACAGAAGTGGCCTTTATCCTTCAACTGAGCTGGATCACGGGCAGTGATTTGAATGGGTACGCCACCTGAGGCAGGCACGCGAAACAAGCCGACCGGCAAGTCACCGAAGACAATCACATCGTTCTTGTTCCACGCCCCACATCCCCACATATCTGAACGCAGTTCAGTGATGGTCTGAGGGGATCCGCCAATTGCCTCAATCTTCCTCAGCTTTCCTTTGTAAGGGTATCCAATGAAGCGACTATCCGGAGACCAAAAGATTGCTCCCTTTTGGGCATCGGCCAGGTTGTGCCATTCTTCAGATTCCAGCGAATAAACCCACAGCTGGTTGCTGTCAGCAAAAGCCAGTTTCCGGCCATCCGGCGAAAGACTTGGCGCTCCCTCGGAGTTAATGGGGGGCTTGACCTCAAAGCGCACCGGCGCAGCCGGCGTCGTTGGCTTTTCTCGAAAGTGAATGTTCGCCAGCGAAATCAGACTGAGCGCAAACAAAGCTGCTAATCCCCAAGCGAGCCTTGATCGGAGGCGGGGATTGTCAGGCGTTTTACTATCATTTCCAATTGCGCTCCATTCGATGGCCCTCTTTAAATCGAGTGCGGACTGAAAGCGTGCGGCCGGGTCCTTGGCCAGGCACACTTGTACAATGCGGTTCAAACCCTCAGGCTCAAGAACCGGGGCATCGCGTTCCAGAATCAAGGCAATGATGCTGGCCGGGTTTGCCCCCTTAAACGCTTGCTCCCCGGAGATCATTTCGTAAAGGACCAAACCAAACGAAAAGATGTCGCTTCGCGCGTCCGTCTGCAATCCCTGCGCCTGTTCCGGCGACATGTATTGCACTGTGCCGAGAATGGTGCCTTCTGCTGTCAGGGTCGCCGCATGATCCGCATCGCTGAATTGGCGTGCGATTTTTGCCAGCCCGAAATCCAATATCTTGATGGCGGACTTACTGAGCATGATGTTGGCTGGCTTAAGATCGCGATGAACCACACCTTTACTGTGAGCCTCGGCAAGGGCGGCAGTGATTTGAATCGCCAGTGCTAAAGCTTGATCTAGCTTCAATTCACCGCGACGCAATCGTGCTGCCAGCGTCTCGCCTTCCACGTATTCCATCACCAAATAGTTAGGCCCAACGTCGTACAACTGACAGATGTTCGGATGGTTGAGCGCAGCAGCCGCCCGCGCTTCGCGCTCAAACCGTACCGAGAACTCAGTCCGCGAAGTCTTAATGGCAACGATCCGGTCGAGTCGCGTGTCGCGCGCCTTCCACACTTCTCCCATGCCGCCTGCGCCGATGCGCGAAACGATTTCGTAGGGGCCGAGTTTGTCGCCAGGGGAAACGGCGAGGACTTGAGAGGCCGGAGAGTCGAGAATTTTGCCATCGGAATCCCGTGCCAACAGGCGCTCGATTTCGCTTTTCAGTTCCGCATCGCCGTTGCATGCGCCGGCCAGAAATGCGGCGCGGTCTCTGGGGGCGTGCTCCTGTGCCGCGTGATACAGCTCTTCGATTTTGCGCCAGCGTTCCGGAGTCATAGTTAGCGTTTCGCCGTGGCCTCCATCTCTTCCAGCAGCCATGCCCGGGCCAGTTTCCAATCGCGGAGGATGCTGGGTTCCGACATGTGCAGGACTTCGGCCGTTTCCTTTGCGCTTAGTCCGCCAAAGAATCGGAGCTCGACCACCCTGGCTTTTCGGGCGTCGAACTTCGCGAGGGCCTCGAGTGCGTCATCCAGTGCCACCATTTCTCGGCTGCGGACGGCCATCGCGTCGATTGATTCATTGAGAGTAACCTTGGCGATTGCTCCGCCCCGTTTGTCCGCTGCGCGAGCGCGGGCGGCATCCACCAGAATGCGCCGCATCATTTGAGCGGACACCGCGAAGAAGTGCGCCCGATGCTCCCACTGGACGTTTTCTGCGCCCACCAATTGGAGGAATGCTTCGTTTACCAGTGCCGTGGCTTGCATGGTGTTTCCGTGGCGTTCATTGGCCATGTAGCGCCTGGCGCGGTGGTGCAGTTCGCCATAAACCAAAGGCGTCAGCTTTTCCAGCGCTGCCTGGTCACCTCCGGCCCAAGCCTTCAGCAGTCCCGTAATCTCCAACGATGGCGAAGACTCCACGGAAATAATTATAGCCCTTTATTGTTTTCCCTCTGCGAATCCGCCTACCCGGCTGCCAGAGGGAATATGAAGACTTACTTGATAGTGGGAATCTTAGCTGCAACCGGGTTGAGCGCAAAGACGCCATATTGTGGCCTGACGGTCCGGGTTGTCAACAATGCCGGTGTGTCGGCAGGGATGTTTGTGACTGCTGCGAAGATGAAGGCTGGTGAGATGTTTGAGCGCGCGGGCGTGGATGTGCGGATGCGCGATAACGTTTCTGCAGGCAAGTCTGGTACGGCTTGCGGGGCTCTGATTGTGGTTCAGATTGAAAAGGAAGATGGCTATTCCGGCCACGAGAGCGCCCTGGCATACGCCATGCCGTTTAAGAATTCCGGCACTACCATTCACGTGTTTCTCGATCGCGTGGCGCAGTTGGGCCGCGAGCCTGGCCTGCAGGTGGCCTTGCTGGCGCATGTGATGGTTCACGAAATCACGCATATGCTGCAGGGGTTGGAACGGCACTCCGCGGAGGGCGTGATGAAGGCGCGCTGGTCGCGAGACGATTTTCGACATATGGAGAGGGCGGCGCTTCCTTTCGCGGATGAGGACTTGGGCTTGATGCGTAAGGGGCTGGCTGTGCTTTTGGGCCGCGGCACGGCTGAGTGATGCCGGGGTGCAGGCTACTTCAACTCCAGCATCAGCCACGAGCGGCTGAAGCTCCAATCGCGCAGCACCGATTTGGCGGACACTTTCAGCACCTCGGCCGTCTCCTCAGCCGTCAGACCGCCGAAGAAACGCAGCTCGACTACCTTGGCCTTACGCGGATCGAGTTTGGCCAGCGCCTCGAGCGCGTCGTCGAGTCGGACCAACTGCTCAGGCCGGAGCGGAGAGCCGTCAATCGACTCATTCAATTCCATGCGGATGGCCTGGCCGCCGCGCTTTCCTGTGCCCTTGGCACGGGCCGCATCCACCAGAATCCGCCGCATCAAGTTGGCCGAAATGGCGAAGAAATGCGTCCGGTCCTGCCACGGCACGTCCTGCAGACCCACCAGCTTCAAGTAGGCCTCGTTCACCAGGGCGGTGGTTTGCAGGCTGTTCCCGGCCTGTTCGCGGCGCATGTAGCGGTGCGCCAGTTGGTGCAGTTCCGCGTAGACCAGCGGTGTCAGCCGTTCGAGCGCCGCTGCGTCGCCCGCGCCCCAATCGCGCAGGAGCCTGGTGATCTGCTGATTGGCCTGTTCCATTCAACAGCATTATAAGCCGAAAAAAACTTTTACGGACGTGTCCGTTTCCACCTTTCACCCTCGCTTAGCGGGCGAAGGAGAAGAAACGATGACAAAGAGCGCGATGCTGATGGTGACGGTGATGAGTGGAATGGGAATCATCCCCTTGTCCGCAAAGGACGCGGGGCCGACGGTGACGGTTTACCTGGACTACGACGCCCGCGTGCCGGCAACATCGGTTTTCCGGGCGACGCGGCAGGCGTCCCGGACGTTCGCCAAGACTGGCGTCAACGTGAAGTTCCAAAACACCCGCAACCGGCAGAGCGACGCTCAGCCGGGCGTGGACCTGAACCTGTTCATCGGCATGGACGCCCCGGCGGGAATCGCTTCCGCGGCTCTTGCCCTGGCTCATCCCTACCGGCAGGACGGGCGGATCGAAGTGTTCTTCTCACGCATTCAAGGGTACAAGCCGGTTGAATGCCGGGACGTTGTTTTGGCCTACGTCATTACGCACGAGATTACGCATGCGCTGCAGGGCATCAACCGCCATGCCCCAACGGGGGTGATGAAGGAAAACTGGTCGCGCGAGGACCTCAAGAAGATACAAGCCGACAAACTGGAATTCGATCCCAGCGATGCCGGACTGATTCATGACGGCATTGAACGGCGCATGAATACGCTTCAGATTTCGAAAGCAGATAAAATGGTCCGATAGTATATCCGGATGTTAAATATAATGGATACGTCCGGAGGGCGCAGATGGACGCGGAGAGACTGCGGAAGATCGAAGAACTTTACCACGCTGCTCTTGAGTTGGCGCCGCAGCGGCGCGCGGCGCTGTTGAGCGAGGCCTGTCAGGGTGATGATGAGCTGCGCGTGCAGGTGGAGGGGTTGCTGGCCATGGAGCAGGAGAGTTCCGGCCCGCTCGACCAGCCGGTGATGAATTTCAACCCTTTGACGGTGCTCCCGCCTGGGACGGAGCTCGGCGCATACCGGATTGAAAGCGTTCTCGGCGAGGGCGGCATGGGTGTCGTCTACCGCGCACTCGATAGTAAGTTCAACCGTCCGGTAGCGGTGAAGTTTCTCTCCGCCCTTATGGCAGATCCCGTCGCGCGGCGCCGCTTTCAACGCGAAGCGCAGATGGCGTCTTCATTGAATCATCCGCACATCGTCACTGTCCACGATGCGGGACAATTCAACGGACAAGACTACCTGGTCACCGAATTTGTGGATGGTGGTACTCTGCGTGAATGGGCGAAGCAGAAACGCACGTGGCGGCAGATTGTGGACCTGCTGATCGGTGTCGCGGACGGCCTGGCGGCTGCGCATATGGCGAACATTCTGCATCGCGACATCAAGCCGGAGAACATTCTGCTCACTAAGAGCGGCTACGCGAAGCTGGCCGATTTCGGGCTGGCGAAGCTGAGCGAGACATCGAGCGCGTCCTCTGAAACCACCGCCACCGCCGGTACCCGGCCCGGCGCCGTGCTCGGAACGCCCGCCTACATGTCGCCCGAGCAGGCCGTGGGCGCAAAGCTCGACGCGCGCAGCGACATCTTTTCATTTGGCGTTGTGCTGTACGAAATGCTTTCGGGCGTGCGTCCGTTCCAAGGGACGACACAGGTCGACCTGCTCCACGCGATTGTTCACAGCGAGCCTCCGCCGCTTGCCGAAGACGTGCCACCTGCCTTGCGTGCGCTGGTCGAGAAGGCGCTTGAAAAAGACCCGGCGGACCGCTACCAAAGCATGCGGGATGTGGTCATCGATCTGCGGCGCGTGGGGCGACAAGCGGAAGCTCAGGCCGCAGCCAAGCCGAACCGTCAATGGCGCTGGTTGGCGATGGGAGCTGCGGTGCTTTCTCTCTGTGGGGTCGCGGCGTGGCTACTTTTCTCCAATCGGGACAGTCTGCCACCGATGAAGGAAGTGCCCCTCACTTCCTTTCCTGGCTACCAGGGGCAACCGACGCCGTCACCCGATGGCAACCAGTTCGCATTCGTCTGGGACGGTGGCAAGGAAGGTGGTTCGCAGCAGCTTTACGTCAGCCTGTTGGGACACGGGGCACCGCTGAAACTGACGAACGCACCCGGAACAGTTCTTTCTCCAGCGTGGTCGCCCGATGGACAGACGATCTCATTCCTGCGGGAACTCGCCTCAAATCAACCAAGTGAGTTGATTTCCATGCCAGCACTAGGCGGGCCAGAGCGGAGAATCGGACAAGCACTGGTAAGAAGGGGGGGAGCCCGAGGCAGGGTGGTCTGGTCGCCCGATGGAAAGTGGCTCTATCTAACAGCCGAGGCGTCTCCCACTACCTGCGCGATCTTTGTTCAACCCGCTGGCGGTGGAGAGAAACGGCAATTAACGGAACCTCCGGCTGGAACTATCGGAGATCTGGCGGCGTCTGTTTCTCCTGACGGACGCCATGTGGTTTTCGTTCGCGAAATTGTTGACCACAACAACAACCTCTTTGTGGCCGATCTCGTGAACGGCACGCAAGTGGACAATGTCCGCCAGATCACCAGTGACCATCAGATCAAACTTTCGCCAGTATGGACGCCCGATAGCAAAGAAGTCCTCTATGCTGCGGGTGAATTTCCTAGCACCGCAATGTACAGGGTGCGAGTCGCGGGTGGCCGGCAGCCGGTTCGCATGCAGGGAATTGGGGACCATGCCTGGAATCTGGCTGTTGCACCCAAACAGGGCCGGCTGATCTACAGCCGCAGGTTCCGCGACTACAATATGTGGCGAATGCCGCTGCCGTCTGGCGGCAATACCGCCTCTGCGCCGGCCAAGCTCCTGTCTTCTACACGTTACGAGGGTTCACCGGCTTTTTCTCCGGATGGCAAACGTGTGGCGTTTTCGTCTGACCGCAGCGGCATACACCAGATTTGGGCCGCCGATGCGGATGGAGCGAACGCCGTGGTTTTGACAAATTTCTCAGGGGGCATCGCCGGCAGCCCAAGATGGTCGCCAGACAGCCGGAACATCGTGTTTGATGCACGAGAAGAGGGCTTTGCCGACATTTACTCGATCAAAGCCGAGGGTGGGGCGCCCGTCCGGCTGACCGATCATCCCGCTGAGGACCATCTTCCCTGCTACTCCGCCGATGGGCGCTACATCTACTTTGCGTCTCTGCGTGCTGGCCAGCGTCAGATCTTCCGCATACCGGCGGGCGGGGGGGCAGCCGAGCAGATCACACACAATGGCGGCTACCAACCCATTGCATCGCCCGATGGAAAATGGATCTATTACAGCAAGCAGGGCAGTAGCGTGTGGAAGGTGCCGGCGGATGGTGGCGCGGAAACAGAGGTTCTCCCCGCAGGAAGTATCTATTACCACTTTCTCTTTGATGTTACGGCTGCCGGTATTTACTTCGCTGGTGCGCCGGATACGATGTCTGGAGTGGCACCGCTAAAGTTCTACCGTTTTTCGGACGGCAAGACGGTGGGATTCGGTCACGTTGATAAGCCCTTGTATTTGCAAATCAGCGTTTCTCCGGACGGCAAATGGCTGTTGTACACGCAGCTGGATTCCGCTGTGGACGATTTGATGCTGGTGGAGAACTTCCGGTGAACCCCGAACGATTACGAAGGATCGAAGAGCTTTACCACGCTGCTCTTGAGTTGGCGCCGCAGCGGCGCGCTGCGCTGCTGAGCGAGGCCTGCCAGGGCGACGATGAGTTGCGTGTGCAGGTGGAGCAGTTACTCGCGATGGAACTGGAGCAGTCCGGTCCGCTCGATCATCCCGTGCTCGAACGTCCCCTCTCCACGTCCCTCGCGGCGGGGACAGAACTCGGTGCATACCGCATTGAAAGCGTGCTCGGCGAGGGCGGCATGGGTGTCGTCTACCGCGCTCTCGATAGTAAGTTCAACCGTCCAGTGGAGGTGAAGTTTCTCTCTGCCCTCATGGCCGATCCCGTCGCGCGGCGGCGCTTTCAACGCGAAGCGCAGATGGCGTCTTCATTGAATCATCCGCACATCGTCACTGTGCACGATGCGGGTCAATTCGACGGGCACGACTACCTGGTCACCGAATTTGTGGATGGTGGTACTCTGCGTGAATGGGCGAAGCAGAAACGCACGTGGCGGCAGATTGTGGACCTGCTGACCGGCGTCGCGGACGGCCTGGCAGCGGCGCACGCAGCGAACATTCTGCATCGCGACATCAAGCCGGAAAACATTTTGCTTACCCAGAGCGGCTATGCGAAGCTGGCCGATTTCGGCCTGGCGAAGCTGAGCGAGACATCGAGCGCGTCTTCGGAAACCACTGCCACCGCTGGCACTCGGCCCGGAGCCGTGCTCGGGACGCCGGCCTATATGTCGCCCGAGCAGGCGGTGGGTGCACAGCTCGACGCACGCAGCGACATTTTTTCGTTTGGTGTGGTGCTCTACGAAATGCTTTCGGGCGTGCGGCCGTTTCAGGGGACGACACAAGTCGACCTGCTCCATGCCATTGTTCACAACGAGCCTCCGCCGCTTGCCGATGACGTGCCACCGGCGTTGCGCGCGCTGGTAGAAAAGGCGCTAGAAAAGGACCCGACGGACCGCTACCAAAGTATGCGGGATGTGGTGGTGGACCTGCGGCGTGTGGCGAGGCAGACGTCGGAATCCGTCCCAACCCTGAACTCAAAACCGCCACGCAGACGGATGCTGGTATGGGCCGCGGGGATGGCGGCTGTGGCTGCAACAGTCGCAGGCCTCGCATGGTTCGTTTCCACGAAGTCCTCCGCGGCGCCGATGCTGGCGATGCCGCTAACCACACTACCAGGATCGGTCTTTTCCCCGTCGTTTTCTCCGGATGGCAGCAAGGTCGCCTTCGCTTGGAACGGCCAGTCTGGCGACAACGTTGACATTTACATCAAACAGATCGGCACCAACTCGCTGCTGCGCCTGACCACGAATCCTGCGCCGGACCTTACCCCGGCTTGGTCGCCGGACGACCGCTACATCGCGTTCTTCAGGCAGGGCTCGCTGATGCTGATTCCAACGCTGGGAGGGCCGGAGAGAAAGCTTGCGGAAGGAGTGGGTGCTCCATTCTCCTGGATGCCGGACGGCAAGTGGCTAGTCGCCGTGTTTCGAGCAGCACCCGGACAACCAAGGGGGATCTGGTTAGTCTCCGTGGAGACCGGAGAAAAGCGCCTGTTGCTGCAGCCTCCTGAAAAGGTGGGCGACGTTTTGCCCTCCGTTTCGCCTGACGGATCGATGCTGGCTTTTGCCAGGGTGACCGAGCAGTTCGTGATCCGTCCCGGAGTTGTTGCGCTTTCGCGCGATGGCAAGGTCATGGGTGAGCCCCGGATTCTAAACACACCGCATTACGGTTTCTTTAACTCGATAGCCTGGACCGGAGACTCGCGCGAGATCGTTTACAGTGCCGGCAGCACGCTGCAACGCCTGTGGCGGATACCTGTTACAGGGCGGCACGCACCCATTCCCCTGGAGTTTACGGGCGAATCGACCGGGAGCCTTACCATTTCAGGCGGCCGCCACCGACTGGTGTATGCGTTGAAGAGCTTCAATTCCCACTTCTGGCGTCTCGATACCAGGGCCGGCGAGCGCAAACCACTGATCGTTGCGCGGAACTTACACAATTTCCCCCAATACTCACGGGATGGACGCAGAATTGCATTTCAATCCACGCGCTCGGGCTCGCTTGAAGTATGGACGTGCGACTCAGACGGCGGGAACTGTCAGCAACTGACTTCGTTCAGCGGCCCGCAGGCCGGGACGCCGCGTTGGTCTCCGGACGGGCGCTGGCTTGTACTGGATTCGCGAACGGAGGGCGCGAGCCAGATCTACGTGGTCTCCTCAGATGGCGGTGCGCCACGCCAACTCACTTCCGGCGGGTGGATGAGCCGCATGCCATATTGGTCGCACGACGGCCAGTGGATCTATTTCTGCTCCAATCGAAGTGGCAAGGAAGAGACTTGGAGGATGCCGGCTGGCGGTGGCGAAGCGTCGCAAATCACCCGCGTCGGCGGCTGCTCGTTCCCCAAGGAATCGCCCGACGGAAAGTACGTCCTTTACACCATGAGGTTCGGAACGAACGGGCCGCTGTTCCGGTATCCGGTTGCGGGCGGCACCGCGGAACAGGTTGTCCCTCTGGCGTACGATAACACCTGGGATGTCTCGCCAAAGGGTCTGTATTTTGTCGATCCAGGTGAGTCGCGGGTTGTGAAGCGTATGGATTTCGCAACGGGCAAGATCGAGAAGATCGGCGAGTTTGAAAAGCCTCCAACGTCCATCGCAGTTTCGCCGGACGAAGCGTACGTGGTAGCCGCTCAAATTATGAACAACAGTTCCGACCTCATGCTGGTGGAGAACTTCCGGTAGGACCGGTGGGTGGATCAAGCACGTGCGTTGCGCTTCAGCCGGTTTGCTTCCTGCTTCTCATGGAGCGGCATCAGATGCGACTCGATCCAGGCGAACGCGGCTTCCAGGCCGTGTTGGTCGTAGACGCGGCCGATACTGGCTTCCACTTCGCTGGGCTCGCCGATGGTTGCCAGGAATTGGTTGGAGGTCATGCGCTCTGCCTTCGGGGCATCGATTTGTGCGGATTCGCGCAGGATGCGGCGGCGGGCATAGAGAGTGAGCACGGCGTCCCCCGTCCAGGCGTCTTTTAGGATCTGTTGGCGGTCGGGGTTTTGCCGGGGCATGCGTTTTCTATTATTGCATTTGGCTTGGGGTTGGGGGCCGAATGAATGCCATTCGGCCGCAGATTGCCAATGCCACATAGGCTTTGCGTGGAGAACAAGACTCTCCAGGTTTCCGGCCATTTTTGACCCATAGGTAGGACGCGGAGGTGACTTTAAAATTAGTCAGGGCAGGCAAATTGCCCGCCCCACCCTTGTCTGACCTATTGGCCGTCGCCCAGGTCGTATGCGTCGGTGACGGTCATGGTGACTGAGAACGTGCCGACGTTGTTCTGCCAGTGCTTGTTGTCGTTCACGGCGAGTGCCAGGCGGCCGGGTTTCAAGCCGGTCTTGGTGCTCTTTTTGCCTAGGAAGACAACCTCGCCATCGGGGGCGGTGCGGCAGACGAGTGCGCCGAAGGGATGGCCTTCGAAAAGATGCGATTTGTAAGAGGGCGAGCCGGGTTTGGTAATGCCATTCGCGTCGGAGGCCCAACTGTCGGTCTGCCAGGAGAGGCGGACGATGCCGCGGGCGGCGGAATCCACCTTGGATGTGCCGGTGAGCACGACGCCAGTATCGTAGTATTCGATCTGGGTGGAGTGCTTCAGCGAGTGCACCTGCATGGACCGTTTGATAGACGCCTGGCGCACGGCGAGGGTGCGGATCTTAGCCCACGGGAGCTTCACGGTTTCGCCGGTGGCGGTTTTCACTTCGATGGTTGCCTCGGCGAGGGTGCCGCGCATCGCGTCGCCGTTGGGCATGCGGACCATGCTCAGGCCGCGGTCAAAATCGTCGGCGTAGCTGGGCATCACGCGCTCGAACAGGCGGTAGAGCGGGCGGGGTTCGTGTTGGTCGGTATCCTTATATGTTTCAAGCAGCGGGGTGACGAGGGGTAGGCCGATGTTGGTCAGTTCTTCGACGGCGAGGTCGCGCGCTTTACGGTCGGCGCCTTGGATGGCGGTGAAGCCGGCTTTGATGCGGGCGGATTCGGCTTCCGATGCCGGGGCTCCGTTGTGGACGGAGAGGACTTGGGTGAGTTTAAGCTCTGTTGATTTGCCGCCGCTGGTTAGGCGGACGGATTTCAGTTGGGATTGGCCTTCGATTTGGGTCCCATCAGTGGTGCGGATGAGGAGCCAGGTGGGGGCGGCGCTGAGTGCTGCGGGAAGCAGGAAGCAGATTAGGAGACGGTTGAGCATCCATAAGGTTATATCAGATATGGGTGCGTGTTCGCGACTGCGGAGCGGGACTGAAATGGGCGGCCTAGTTCTTGCGGCGGGGTTCGATTTTCAAAATGCGCGATGTGGTGATGTTGTGATCGCCGATGCGGAAGGAAAGGCGCATCCCCACTCCGAGATAGCCTTTGCGGAAGACGCCGGTAATGTAAGAAGAACCAAGGCCGGTGATTCGCACAGGTTCGGGGCAATATTGGGCGTGGCCCCAGATCAGGACCTCGCCCGGTGCCTGCGGGATTACCGTGTAAGTGGTGTTTTTTGTTTGGACTTCGAGGATTGAGCCGGTTGGGATTGAGGAAAGCTCAACGCCGCCGTCAGGATCGAGGGAGAAATCCCGGGTGAAGATCCCACTATCGGGACTGTCCATTCTCCGGATTATACTCGAGTTGCTCATTTCAATCCATCCAATCTCTTCGATGATCCTACTTGAGGGACGGTTGCAACTATTGATACGTTACGTCCGGGCCTCTTGTCATTATTATGACACACGGCGCAATCCCCCCTTTGGGGGTAGTACGGCGGTGGGTCTGGTACGGGCACCATGTTCTGTCAGCAACTTGCAACTGTGGTAGTGAGAGCAACATCTTCGGAGGAGGCTTACTGTTGCTCATGACTGATCGCATCGCTGTTGAGTTTGTTGCCGGGTTGCTCGCCAAGGGCTGGACTCATGCGCAGATACTGGAAAATTTTCCTCATTCCACCGATCCGCCCCTTGCGGCCGCGGATGATCGACAGGGTTTATCGGTTCTCGCGCGTGTAGTTTCGCTGCATGCATGGGATCTACGACTCCAATGTCGCTTACATTGCTGGGTTTTTTGTGGCGCAGGCACTTTTGCCTGCCGCCTCGGAGCTCGTGCCGAGGCTTGGCTCGGTGTTGAAATCAAGGCGTAACGAAAAGTCGGGACGCGGCAGACACGAGTGTCCGCGCCACGCAGCGATCCCGAACATTCGCCATGTTGCCTTCCGGTTAATCGGACACCGGCGGCGCACATGGTTTGGATATTTCCGGAGCTCATCAACTTCAGGGATACCCAGCCTGCATCTGCCCCTGTCCAACGCTTCGGATGCGGCGTTACCGCCACATCCATATGACTGTTTCATTCACCACTACACGACGGTTCATCCCGACGCATCCAGGTTGCCAGTCTGCCCTACAGCGGTGTGTTGTAGAATGAGGCCATGTTGAAGCCCTTGCTGCTAGTGTCGATTACGGTTGCCGCTTGGGCGGGCGATGGCTTTGTGTCGTTGATGCCGAGGAAGCAGATTAGTGAACATTGGACCGCGGAGGGCAAGGCTCCGGCCGAAGCTTGGACTTTGCGCGATGGCATGATCGCTTGCACCGGTCAGCCATTTGGATTTCTGCGCAGCAAGAAGGTCTATCGCAATTTCGTGCTGCGCGCGGAGTGGCGGTTTCAGTTGGGCTGGGAGGGCAAGAACGCCGACGATTGGCCGAACGCAGGTTTTTTCATTCATGCGCACGAGATCAAAGATGGCTGGCCGGTGTCGCTCGAAGTGCAAGGATATTTCGGCGAAGCGGGCAGCCTGTTCGGCGTGCGTGGCGGAAAGATCACCGGCGCGAAACGCGGGCCTTTTGTGAAAGACCGGCCGCCTTACGGCTCGTGGGACAAATACGAAATCACATCGCTCAATGGCAAGATTTCGGTCATGCTGAATGGGGTGCTGGTCAACGAAGGCACGGGCGCGTTTCCGCCGGATGGCAATGTCTGTCTGCAATCGGAAGGCTGGCCGGTTTACTACCGCAACGTGATGATCAAGGAGCTGCCATGATCAACCGTCGCGAGTTCTTCGCTCTTGCCGCAAGCCAGGCGATGGCCGCAACTCCCACGCAGTTTCAGCTTGCCTGCATGACGCTACCGTATTCAGCGTTTCCGTTGACGCGCGCGTTGAGCGGCATCAAAGCGGCCGGATACAAGTATGTCGCCTGGGGTGTGAATCATAAGGACGAAAGCGGCGCGACGAAACCCGCGTTGGCCGTTGAGGCCAGCGAGCGCGACGCTGCGGCGCTTGCCACCCGATGCCGCGACATGGGCCTCGAACCCGTTATGATGTTCGCCACGGTGCATCTGGAAGCGGCCAACGCACTGGACGCGCACTTGCGCCGCATCGCCCAGGCACACGCCGCGCGTGTTCCTTTTCTGCTGACGTTCGGCAAGACCGCCCCTGGCGAACAGGAGGCGTTTATACGTAATCTAAAAGCGATGGCTCCACGGGCAAGCGAAGCAGGCGTTACGATTGTGGTGAAGCAGCATGGCGGCAACTCCGGGACGGGCGCAGCCTGCACGCGGATTCTGCGCGAGGTGAATGAGCCTTCGGTCCGCATGTGCTACGACGCAGGCAACGTGCTCGACTACGAAAAGCTGGACCCCATCCCCGATATTCAAACCTGCTGGCGCGATATCCGCGCGTTCGCCATCAAGGACCATCGCAACACGCCGCGCAGCGAAGACTGCGGCCCGGGCTTCGGGGAGATCGATCACTACAAGTTATTCCAGCCCGTGTTGCAGACGGGCCTGACCATGCCGCTGGCATTTGAAAACATTTTCGAGCCGCTTGTTCCGCGGCCTTCGACGGCCGAAGGCGTGGACGCGCTGGCGCGGCGCGCACGTGAATACGTGGCGACCGTGTTGCGCGGGCTAAACAGTTTTGGAGGTACCAAACATGAACCGTAGAATTTTCGTTGGGGGCGCGGCTGCGGCTGCGCAATCGGCGTTTTCGCAATCGCCGAACGATCAGGTGGCGACGGCGATGATCGGCGTCGGCAATCGCGGCAGCTTCCTGCTCAGCGCAGTGATGAAGCAGCCGGACGCGCGCGTCGTCGCGATATGCGATATCAAACCGGACCGGCTCGATAAAGCTGCGACCGCCGCTGCCGGAACGAATCCGAAGACCACCAGCGACTGGCACAAGATCATTGACGATAAATCGATCGATGCCGTGTACATCGCCACGCCTCCGTATCTGCACGCGGAGATGGCTATCGCGGCGTTGAAGGCGGGCAAGCATGTCTATTGCGAGAAGCCGATCGGTACCACTCCGGCGCAGATTCGCGAGCTGGTGAAGACGGCCAAGGCTTCGAAGAAAGTGTTCATGCCGGGGCAGCAGTTGCGGTCGATGATTCAGTTGGGCGACGCTGTGCGTAAGATTCGCGAAGGCGCTATCGGCGACCTGCTGTTCGTGAAAGCGCAGCGCCATGCTTCCGCCGATCTGCCTTACGACGGGCCATCGGGCGACTGGTATTACAACTATCAAAAATCTGGCGGATATCTGGTGGAGCAGTCCGTGCATAATCTGGATTTGTGCAACTGGGTGATTGGAGAGCATCCGACGCGTGCGGCGGGTTTCGGTGGAATCAATCTGCACAAAGATGAGCCGAAGGGGCGCGATATTTACGATCACCAGAGCATCACCTACGACTATGCAAACGGCGTGAAGCTGTCATTCACGCAGATGGTGTTTCATCCTCGTCGTATGCCGGTGAACAATCAGACCCTCAATGTTTACGGCAGCAAGGGCGCGGTGGACCTGATGCCGGCGGTGCAGTTCTATTCGATCGACGGCAAGGAGCAGAATGAATTCTCGCCGAAGGTGGAAGAGAAGAACGACGCGCATATGAGAGCGTTTTTCGATGCCGTGCGCAAGGGTGCGAAGCTGCCAGCGGATATCACGATTGGGGCGACCGCGGCACTGACGGCGATTTTGGGGAATGAGGTTTGCCGGCAGGGGCGGGTGATTGGGTGGAAGGAGCTGGGGGTGGAGGTTTGATTGAGCAGGGGTAATAGAATTCAATTATGAAGTTGACGATTGAGTTCGATCGCGAAGCCGACGGACGCTGGATCGCTGAAGTTCCGGAGCTGAATATTCTCCTGTACGGGGACTCTCAGCAGGATGCGCTGCAACGGGCACAAGCCGCCGCGCGTGAAATTCTTCAGGATCGCGTATAGCGGACGGAACTCCCCGCGGATTCCGTAAACGCCACCTTCGACATCGCCGCATGAGCACTTGGCCCTGCAATACTAGCCAGGATTTCTAAGAATACAGGCTTGAAGGTGTTGCTGGGAAGTGATTTTTTGAATTAGTATTCGCACAGGCGAATCGCCTATCCTACCCTTGCCAACACTGGACGTCCGTGGGTAGGACAGGCGATCCGCCGGTCCCGGTTTGCGATAGAATCTTGAGGGACAAGGAGAATGGGATATGTATCGTCTGGATGCGGATAGGCCTGTCGAATTTTGCGATGGATTGCGGCGCAGGGATTTCCTGCATGCGGGCACGCTGCCCTTCCTTGGTTTTGGGCTGTCGCAATTCTTCGGCCTGAAGGCGATGGGCGCGGTGGATGAATCGAAGAGCAACGTCAATTGCATCATGCTGATGTTGATTGGCGGGCCTTCGCAGCTCGACACGTTCGACATGAAGCCGAACGCGCCGATCGAAATCCGCGGGCCGTACAAGCCGATTAAGACCAACGTGCCGGGCATTGAGATCTCTGAAAATTTTCCGCGTGTGGCAAAGCACGCCGACAAGTTTTCCATCATCCGCAGCATGTATCACAGCGCCGCCGCCGTGCATGACACCGGACACCAGATGATTCAGACTGGCCGCCTGTTTCAGGGCGGCATTGAGCACCCGAGCATCGGCAGCGTGCTGGGAAAATTGAAAGGCCCCAACGGCGACGTGCCTCCTTATGTACTGCTGCCGCGGCCAATAGGGGCGACGGGTGGCAACATGCCGCACGGTCACGCCGGCGGATTTCTGGGCAAGAGCAACGATCCGTTTATCCTGAACGCCGACCCCGCAGACCCGAACTTCCGCGTGCCCGATCTGCTGCCGCCCGATTATTTGAGCGCGTATCGCGTGGACAGGCGCAAGGACTGGCGCGCGATGATCGACCGTTCGGTGAGCAAGTTCGAAACGTCGCAGGACGCGCGATTGCTCGATGGCACGTTCCAACAGGCCTATACATTGATGTCGTCGCAGAAGGCGCGTGAAGCGTTCGAGCTGCACAAAGAGCCCGAAGCGGTGCGGCAGAAGTACGGCATGAACCGCTTTGGACAAAGCTGTCTGCTCGCCCGGCGCATGATCGAAGCCGGAGTGCGCTACGTGACCATCAACATGTTTGAGACGGTGTTCGATGAGATCACCTGGGACATTCACGGATCGAAGCCGTTCAGTCCCATCAGTTGCTACAAGGATCTGGTCGGCCCGATGTTCGATATGGCGTATAGCTCGCTGCTGGAAGACCTGAGCCAGCGCGGTCTGCTGAGCAACACGATGGTGATTGCATCGGGCGAGTTCGGACGCACGCCGAAGGTGAATCCAGCGGGCGGGCGCGATCACTGGCCGATGTGCTGGAGCATGCTGGCAGCGGGCGGTCCGCTTAAAGGCGGCACTGTGGTTGGGTCTTCGGATGAGATTGGCGCGATGCCGAAGGACAGGCCGACGACTCCGGCAGAGTTGGCCGCGACCATCTATAAAGGACTGGGCGTGGATTTGAAGACGGAGTTGCCGGGCGTGGCCGGAAGGCCGATTCCGCTGGTGGATCGAGGCGTGGAACCGATTGGGGAGTTGTTCAGCTAATGCGCTCTCTCGGACTGTTTCTGTTTTCGGGTGCGCTTCTGGCGCAGACTCCGGTGAGCTTCCGCAATCAGGTGATTCCGGTGCTGACCAAGATGGGCTGCAACCAGGGCGCGTGCCATGGTGCGCTGGCGGGCAAGAATGGTTTTAAGTTAACGCTGCGCGGCTATGATCCGGATGCCGATTATGACACGCTGACGCGGCAGGCCGTGGGGCGGCGCGTTTCGCTGGCCGATCCGGCATCGAGCCTGATTCTGCAGAAGGCCACCTTTGGCATTCCGCATGGCGGCGGCAAAAAGTTCGCCAAGGATTCGCTGGAATACAAAATCATCTTCGATTGGATCGCAGGCGGCGCGCCTCCACCGTTGGCCAACGATCCGGAAGTTGTGTCGCTCGAAGTCACGCCGGCAAAGGCCGTGCTTGCGCCGGGCGCGGAACAGCAACTGGCCGTGCGCGCGAAGTACAGCAACGGCAAAGTGGAAGACGTCACGCACTGGGTGAAGTACAGTTCCAACGCCGATGCGGTGGCGAGCGTGGACGAAGCGGGCAAAGTGAAGATGAACGGCACCGGCGAAGTGGCCATCACGCTTTACTACCAGAGCCGCGTGCTGTATTCGCGGTTAACCGTGCCGTTTGCCAACAAAGTGGACGAGGCATCGTACGCGAAGTTTGAACGCAAGAATTTTATTGACGACCTGGCGCTGACCAAGTGGAAGTCGTTGCGGCTGGCGCCGAGCGGACCGGTTTCTGACGCGGGCTTCCTGCGCCGGGCTTATCTGGATGCGGCGGGAATTCTGCCATCGGCCGAAGAGGTGGAGCAGTTCCTGGCCGACAAGTCTCCGGACAAGCGCGCGAAGATGATTGATCAGTTGCTGGAGCGCGATGAGTTTGTCGATTACTGGGCGTACAAGTGGTCAGACCTGTTGCTGGTTTCGAGCAAGAAGCTGCGCACTAACACCATGTGGTCGTTCTATTATTGGATCCGCGATTCGGTGAAGCAGAACAAGCCGTGGGATCAATTTGCGCGCGACATCTTTACCGCATCGGGCAGCAATCGCGAAAACGGCGCGCTGAACTACTTCGTGCTGCACAAAGACCCGATTTTATTGAGCGAAAACGCCACGCAGGCATTTCTGGGGCAGCGGCTGACGTGCGCGCGGTGCCATAATCATCCGCTGGAGAAATGGACGCAGAAGCAGTATTACCAGCTGGCGAATCTGTTTGCGCGCATCGGCGTGAAGAGCGGACCGGAGGGAGGCGAATCCATCATTTTCGCCAAGACCTCAGGCGATGTGAATCATCCGAAGCTACTCAGGCCGCTGGCGCCCACGCCACTGGATGGCGATGCGATGCCACTCGATTCCACCGACGACCGCCGCGCGCATTTTGCGAAGTGGCTGACCGATAAAAAGAATCCGTTCTTTGGCCGCAACCTGGTGAATCGCGTGTTTGGAAACTTCCTGGGACGCGGTTTAGTTGACCCGATCGACGATCTGCGGGCGACGAATCCGGCCTCGAACGAAGAGATGCTGGCCGCACTTACGAAGGACTTCGTAGATCACGGCTACGACGTGAAGCGATTGATCCGCACGGTGATGAACAGCGGCATCTACCAGCTTTCGAGCGAAGCGAATGCGACAAACCAGAACGATAATGTTTTTTACTCGAAGTACATTGTGAAGCGGTTGCCGGGCGAGGTGATTCTGGATGCCATGTCGCAGGTGACCGGCGTGCCCTCTGTTTTCGCCGGTTATCCGGCGGGCACGCGGGCGATGCAACTGCCCGATTCGCAGGTGCAGTCGCAATTTCTTTCCAGCTTCGGGCGGCCGCCGCGGCAGATCTGCGATGCGGGCGAGCGATCGTCGGACCCGAGCATTCCGCAGGCGCTGCATGTGATCAACGGCGATACGCTGAACAAAAAGCTGAGTGCGGCGGAGGGTTATGTTTCGCTGCTCATCAAGCTGGGGCTTTCCGACAAGCGCATCATCGAACACATGTATTTATCGGCCTTCAGCCGCTATCCCACGGAGCAGGAATCCACTTCGCTTTCAGTGTTGTTGAAGACGACGCGTACGAATAAAGATCAGCGCAAGCAGGCCGTGGAAGACATGATGTGGGCGATGCTCACGGGCAAAGAGTTTCTGTTCAACTATTAGGGCGACATGAGAAAAACGCTGTTAGCAATCATGGCCTGTGGGGCCGCGCTGGCTGCGCCGAAGACGCAGATCTATTCCATGGCGTGGAGCGCAGATGGCAAGACGATCGCCGCCGGTGGCTTCCGCGAAGTTCGCTTGATGGATGCCGCGGGCAAGCAGACCGGCACCCTGCCCGGTGAAATCGAAGCCGTGCGCGCCGTGGCGTTTTCGCGCGATGCCAAACTGCTGGCCGCGGCCGGTGGAGTGGCGGCGAAAAAAGGCGAAGTCAAGATCTGGGACCTGGCGAAACGGGAAGTGCTGATCACCATTGCGGGTCACTCCGATTCCATCTATGGCGCGGCGTTTTCGCCCGATGGCAAAATGCTTGCCACCTGCGGCTACGACAAGCAGATCAAGCTGTGGAGCGTGGAGACCGGCAAGGAGATCCGCACGTTGAAGGATCACATCGACGCCGTGTTTGCGCTGGCGTTCACGCCCGATGGCTCGCGGCTGGTTTCGGGTTCAGCCGACCGGTCTGTGAAGATCTGGAATCCTGCGACGGGCGAGCGGCTGTACACGCTGAGCGATCCTACGGATGCGATCAACACGATCGCGATTTCGCCCGATGGCAAGATGGTTGCCGCGGCAGGCGTCGACAAATCGATTCGCGTGTGGGAGCTTGGCGCAACCAGCGGCACGCTGTTGCAATCGCAGATCGCGCATGAAGACGCGATTTTGAAGCTGGCGTGGTCGCCCGATGGACGGACGATTGCTTCGGCTTCGGCCGACCGCTCGATCAAGCTTTTTCGCGCCAGCGATCTGAGTGCGATCAAAACTATTCCGTCGCAGCCCGATTCGATTTTTTCATTGGAGTTTGCGCCCGATGGGCGGCGGTTTGCCGCAGGTCGCATGGATGGGTCGCTACAGTTTTACGATACGTCAGAATATTTGGCCACGAGGTAATTGGGATGATGAAACGATCGATATGGCACCGCACAAAAAACACTTTGCAGCCATCCACGTGGCGCAGAGTCCTACTCTGCCGTGTCCCGACTCATCGGGACGCGTTTGGGAGCACGCCAGGCAGGCGTCCC
>CAIRSA010000174.1 GCA_903881085.1 uncultured Acidobacteriia bacterium | reverse complement strand
CTCGACTCCCTGCTCGGAGCGCAACACGCCTTGGAAATCTTCCGCCGCTCGCTAGCCCAGAATGCCAACCGAAAGCACCTTGACCGCCTCGCTAACCGACTCACGAAGATCATCGCTATAGTCCGCAAACTCGACCTCTCACGAAAATGGGCAGAGATTGGCCGGTTAAAAGGTTGATGGGCGCTATTCCCCTGGCTATTCAGGAAGCTGTCAAACTTATCCACCAGACTCACCATGCACCAGGCAGGCTGGAAGTCCGTTCTGGTAGATTACTCCCACTCAACAGCGCGGCGTTGTTGAGACCAGCCAAGGCACGGACACTCATGTCTGCCGCGCGGAGACCGTAGACAGCGATCTCAGGTCTGCCTCACTTGGAACGTAACACCACCGCGCCCGATTCAGTGTTGAGGCAAATAACAGGGTCACCGGCGCCAGTGCGTGCTGTGACCTCGGCGACGATGGAGGCGAAGCGGTTCTCAGGCACGGCCCAGATCTCCAGATCGGCCCCGGAAGCATTGCGCATTGTACGCAGAAGGCGGCCGCTGCGAAGGGCGCGTTGCGGGCCGAAGCCGTGGCCCTTGTGCAGTGCGAGTTCGATGCAGCCAGGGGGCGTGGCGGGGGTTTCCAGGGCAAGCCCCTCCACCGCCGAATGCGAGCGGTGATAGCGGTCGGCCAGAACGAGCAGAGCATCGTCGGAAAAAGCGGGGCCTACAAGCGAGACTCCGAAAGGCAGGCCATCGGGACGGAAGCCGGCGGGCACGGCGACGGCAGCAAGATCCATGATGTTCACGAAGCTGGAATAATAGCCGAGGTTCGTGTTGAGCTTGATGGGGTCGGCGGCAATCTCATTGTGGGTATAGATAGTAGGGGCGGTGGGCAACAGCATCACATCCATGGAGCGCCATTGAACTTCGGCGGCGCGGCGCAGTTCCATCAGCCGGTATTGAGCCTGAAACGTATTGACGGCGCTGTGTCGCTGTCCACCGGCGATGATGCCCTGCACGATGGGATCGATTTCGCCGGCGTTGATCTGAAAGAACGAGCTGATGGCGGCGAGTCGCTCAGCCACCCACGGCCCTTCGTACAGCAGATTTGCGGCTTCGTGGAACATGGAAAAATCGATGCGGACGCATTCGCCACCCAACGCGCGCAGCGCGGCGATGGACTGATGATAGAGTTCGGCGGAGGCATGGTCGCCGAAAAACTGGAGCTGTTCCTCATGGGGAACTCCGAAGCGAAAGGGGCCGCCCAGCCACGGGGTGGCGCCCTCGCCGGGCCCAGGCGTGCGCGAGTAAGGGTCGTTCACATCGAACCCACGCGCCGCATGAAATGCCAGTCGGGCATCGTGGCAGTTGCGGGCGAGGAACGAGACAGAATCCAGCGTGCGGCAGGCGGGCAGCACTCCGGAACCGCTGAGCAGTCCGCGTGTGGGCTTGAGCCCAACCAGATTGTTGAAGGCGGCGGGGATGCGGCAGGCTCCGGCAGTGTCGGTTCCAAGGGCGAACCGGACCAAGCCTTTGGCCACTGCTATCGCCGAACCGGAGCTGGAGCCGCCGGAGATGTAACGTTCGTTAAATATACTGGAGCAGGCGCCGTAGGGAGTGCGCGTGCCGGCGAGTCCAGTGGCGAATTGATCGAGATTCGTCTTGCCTATCGCGACCGCACCGGCTGCTTCCAGCCTCTTCACCACGAACGCACTGCGGGACGGCATGTAGGAAAACTCAGGGCAGCCGGCTGTGGTGTGAGTGGAGGCGACGTCTATGTTGTCCTTGACCGCAAAGGGGACGCCAAGAAGCGGCTGACAAGGTTCGGAGTCCAGGTTCCGGGCACGGGCGAGGGTTTTCTCACGGGGAGTTAATGAGATCCACACTGGCTCAAGAGGCTCTGACTCTACACGGTCATAAATTTCCGAGATCGCTTGATAGATCATAAGAAGACACACTTCTCCCCTACATCGCGCAACCGGGGCGCAGAACACACTATCCAATGACGGGATTTGGGGGAGGTCCGCAACAACAGTCCACGACCGAGATGCGCCGGAATAAACCAGTGAAATCAGCCATGAACATAGCCACAGTATGGCAGAGGGGTTATGAACAAGCAATGAAAACACACACAAAAAGAACTAATGGACCGGATAACGAAAACACATGTGGCAGGACACTTGGCCTTCAAATGTGATTAGCTAGCGGTGTGACTTCACGTAGGGAATTTCTCACACTTCCGGCGATGGCTCTGGCAGCGCCGCAAGCAGCGAAGGCAGACTGGTATGACCGGCCGATGCGCTGGGCGCAGTTGACGCTGGTGGAAGACGATCCAGGAAATTACGATCCGAAGTTCTGGCTCGACTATTTCCGCCGCACGCACTCCGATGCAGCTTGCCTTTCGGCGGGCGGATGCGTGGCTTACTATCCGACGAAGATTCCTCTCCATTATCGCAGCAAGTTTCTCGGCGATAAGGATTCCTTCGGCGAACTGGTGGCGGGCTGCCGCGCGTTGGGCATGAACGTGATTGCAAGGACCGATCCGCATGCGGTGCATCAGGATGTTTACGATGCGCACGCGGACTGGATCGCGGTGGATGCAGCGGGCCAGAAACGCCGGCACTGGGCCGATCCGTCGTTGTGGGTCACATGCGCGCTGGGGCCGTATAACTTCGAGTTCATGACGCAAGTAACCGCCGAGATCATGCGCATGTACAAGATCGACGGCATCTTCAGCAATCGCTGGGAAGGCTCCGGCATGTGCTACTGCGAGCACTGCCAGCGTAACTTCAAGCAGGCTTCGGGGCTGGAGTTGCCGCGCAGCGCGAACCTACAAGATGAGGCGCGGCGGCAATACATCGTGTGGAAAGAAGCGCGCCTTTTTGAGCTGTGGCGGCTGTGGGATGCGGAGATCAAAAAGATCAATCCAGCGGCGAGCTTCATCGCCAATGCCGGCGGAGGCGCGCTGAGTCCGCTCGACATGAAGACCATCGGCGAATTGGCGCCGACGCTGTTCGCCGACCGCCAGGCGCGCCATGGCACGATGCCCCCGTGGTCGAACGGCAAGAACGGCAAGGAGTACACGGCCACGCTCGGCAAGAAGGCCATCGCCGGCATCTTCAGCATGGGCGTGGAGGAGCAGTACCGGTGGAAGGATTCGGTGCAGAGTGCCGATGAAATCCGCATGTGGGTGGCCGATGGCGTAGCCCATAATCTGCGTCCCTGGTTTACGAAGTTCAACGGCAAGGTGATCGACCATCGCTGGACGAAAGTGATCGAGGAACTCTACGGGTGGCATTACCGCAACGAAAAGTATCTGCGCAATGAGCGGTCGGTGGCGCGCGTCGCAATGGTGTATTCGCAGCAGACGGCGAATTTCTATGGCGGCGCCAAGGCGCGGGAAAAGGTAGAGGATCACGCACTGGGTTTCTATCAGGCACTGATCGAAGCGCGGATTCCGTTCGACATGGTGCATGACCGGAAGCTGGACGCGGCGTCGATTGCACAGTACAAGACGCTGATTTTTCCCAATATCGCGGCACTTTCCACTGAGCAGTGCCGGCAGATTTCGGAGTTCGTGCAGCGCGGCGGAAGCATTGTGGCGACGCATGAGACGTCGCTCTATGACGAATGGGGCGTGCGGCGCGCGGATTTCGGACTTTCGCATCTGTTTGGGGCGTCCTATGCGGGCAAGGTCGAAACGAATGTCCACAACTCGTATCTGAATATTGAGAAGAACGCGACGGGCGGCTATCATCCGCTGGTGCGCGGTTTAGAAGAGGCCACGCGGATTATCAATGGGGCGAATTGGGTGCAGACGCGGGCGAACCAGCCGCTGGCGAATCCGCCGCTGACACAGGTGCCGAGCTATCCTGACTTGCCAATGGAGCAGGTGTTCGCGCGTGTGCCGCACACCGATACTCCGGGCGTGTATCTGCGCGAAGTTGGTGCGGGGCGGGTGGTGTACTTCCCGTTCGATCTGGACCGCACGTTCTGGGAGGTGCTGTCGGCCGACCATGCTTTGCTGCTGCGCAATGGGGTGGCGTGGGCCCATAACGAGCCGCAGCCTCTGGTGGTGGAGGGGCGCGGCATGTTCGACGTATCGCTGTGGGTGCAGAAGAATTCTCTTGCTGCTCACCTTGTAAACTTGACGAATCCGATGATGATGAAGGGACCGGTGCGGGAGATTCTGCCTTCGCCTCCGCAGGTGGTCAGGATCACGCTACCGAAGGGATCGCGGTCGAAGGCGGTGAAGTTCCTGGTGAGCGGGCGTGCGGCAGAGCATCGGGTTGAGGGTGGCGTGATGATGGTAAAGGTCCCGCCAGTGGGGTTACATGAAGTGATTGCGGTGGACTTCTAATTGATGTAGGGCAGATTGGCAATCCAATGTCGCTTACATTGACTAGAACGACGCGTCGCATTTGGGGTCTGACACCTTT
>CAIRSA010000173.1 GCA_903881085.1 uncultured Acidobacteriia bacterium | reverse complement strand
GCATCCACCTTCGCTAAAGCTACGGCGGACAAGAAAACGGCCGAAAAAAGGTGTCAGACCCCAAATGCGACGCCTGACCTAACGATCAAGCTAAATTGAGTTAGTCATTGGACAGGCGAATCGCCTGTCCTACCCATGGATGCTGCGCGGAAGAGGGTCCAGGGGCGCGAAGGAATGTCCCTGAGATAGTCACGCTCCCAGGCATAATCCGGATGTGCGGCGAGGTGCTCCGCCGCCTTGAACGGAATGCCGCACGGATGGCCCATGGACGCCCAAAGCTCCATGCGTCCAGCCATTGCGGCGTCCATCACTTTCGCTTGCACGGTGCCGGCGGTGCCGTAGGCCTGCAACCAGTGGGTCACGCCGCGCGGCGACAAATCGATATGCCCGCACAGTGACCGCTCATTGGGTTGCGTCTTGTGCTCAAACGAATCGTAGTGATCGGACAAAAACGCCTTGCCCTTTTCCACGTCGATTGAGCCCTTGTTCTCAGCCATCAATTGATCCCAACGCAGGCGCCGCGCCGTAGCACTGAAGCTCAAATCGGAAGGGTCGAAGGTGGTCTCTTCCTTGATCAGCTTCGGATTCGCCGGATAATTCGAGCCGCTGAAATAGCCGTCTTTGCTGCGGAGCAGTGTCACATTTTTCAGTCCCAGTTCGAGGCTGGCAATCTCATCGGTCTTGCGGTCGGCCACAAGCCAGGTGTTGGCATAGCCGCCATTGTTGCCATCTTCCATGATGCGAACGAATGAGTCGACGGAATCGGCATACTGCATCGCTTTTCGCGCGCGCACGAACTCCGGGATGCCCTTCGGATCGAAGCCCACAAACTCCGAAATGGTGGTTTCGGTGATCATAATGCCGGCGGCATTCACACCGAAATCATCGCCGCTATGAATCAAGCCGGGCAGGCCGTCCATAATAATGGCATGGCCGTTCTTGGGCACAATATCGAAGATGAGATTCCAGCGCGCCCCATCGAGATAATTGGTCCAAGCATTGTGTGCCATCACTGGCTTGCCATCTTTGGTGTAACTGCCGGTGGCGACAAAGGCGCTACAACGTTCGGCGGGACTCTTGTTGCCGCGCAAAGGACGCGGCACATCCTTGGCATGGCTGTTTTCGTACCAGGCGGTGTAGTACGGCGCCAATTCCTGCCAGGCATTCAGCACGGTGATGTCAAGCACATCCAAATCCAAGCCATTAGCGCGGGCGCCATCGCTGATGCCTTGCAGTTCTTCGCGGTATTCGCGCTCAATCCGCGGCCACAAAACTTCTTTCGCCGCGCGACGAAAGAAGTTCCAATCCCGTTTCGTATCCCGTTGGAGCTCTAATTGAATAACACGCTGAAGGTCTTTAATCTCAGGGGCAAGAAGGAATCCGTGTTGAAAGCCGATTTGAGCGGGCGTGCCATGGAGGTGGACCTGAATCCAGCCGTTGGTTTCCGCAAGGCGGAATGCGCCCTTCAGCCTTCCGTCTTTTGCCGGGTCAACCCGGCCCGCGCCGAAAAGCATCAAGGAAGATAGAGCAAACATCGAGATGGAAAACTTTTTCATTCGCTTTCCCGTCTCATTGAGTATAGTTGGAAAAATGAATCGATTCATCCTGCTCCCTCTCCTGACGTGTCTAGCGGTTGCACAGGAGGCGGAAAAACCAGTCGCCATCCTCGATGGGAAACCGCTAACGGAAACAGACATCAGCATGCTGGCCATCACCATGAATAGAAAGGTGGTTGAGGCCGCTGGTGCGAACGTTGAACCGGCGCTGCGCTACTACGGCTTCCTCAAAAAACTGAAGGCGATGGCCGAAAAAGAACAACTTGCGGACCAAAGCCCATACAAGGAGAAGCTAGCGATGATGCGTCTGGAACTGCTGGCGCAAGCGATGATGGAACACTACAAGAGCCGCATTCTGGTAATGCCCGAGGACCAAAAGAAATACTACGACGACAACATGGAGGACTACAAAACCGGCAAATTCCGGGTCATCTACTTGCCGTTCAGCACCACACTCGAAGAAGAACAGGCGCTACGCAAAGGCGAGGAGTTGCAAAAACAGGCCCAAGCCGGGGCTGACTTCACGGAACTTTTGAAGGCCAATTCAAAGGACAAGGAGTCCGTGGAAGCGGGTGGCGTGTTCGGGCCGGTCAACCGCAACGATCCGCGGCACCCCGAGCACGTGCGGGCCGCCATGTTCACACTGAAGGTTGGGGAAGTCAGGAAGCCAGTGCGCAATCCCAATGGCTTTTACATATTCAAGATGGACGAACTCACCTTTCAGCCCTATGACCGGGTGAAGGATGAAATCTTTACGATGTTGCTCGATAAACGCTTCCAGAAGTGGCTCGCCGAGGTGAACCAGAGCGTCGACGTGAAGATCCTGCCCAAGTGACGTGATACGATAAAAGTTCTCCCGAATGGCTCCAACGGTCCCTGACATTCTTGCGAAAATTGTTACCCAGAAAGACTCTGAGCTGGGCGCGGTGCGCAAGAACATCGATGCATTGTACGAACAGGCGAAGGCAAACCTGAACCAGCGCCGCGATTTCCGCGCCGCTCTGACGGCCGATGCACCGGCTATCATCTCAGAAATCAAGAAGGCCAGCCCTAGCAAAGGCCTGCTGGCGGCCGACTTCAATCCTTCGGCAACAGCGCAGAGCTACGCACGAGGGGGCGCTGCGGCGTTGTCCGTGCTGACTGATGAGAAGTTTTTTCAGGGTTCGCTGGCGGACCTTGCAACGGCGCGGGCGGCCGTCAAGCTGCCGGTGCTGCGCAAGGACTTCACGCTGGACGAGGCGCACATCATTGAAGCCGCGGCGAATCGCGCGGACGCGATTCTGTTGATCGTAGCCATCCTCACACCCAAGCGTTTGCGCGAACTGCGTGAATGCGCGGTGCAATGGAATTTGGCGGCGCTGGTGGAAGTGCACGATGGCGAAGAACTTTCGCAAGCCATCGATTGCGGGGCCGATATCATTGGCGTCAACAACAGAAACTTACATACGTTCGAAGTGACTCTGGAAACATCCAAGAGACTTGCCGAGCGAATTCCATCCAATGCGGTACGCGTGGCCGAAAGCGGCATTCACTCTGCTGGCGATGTGCGGGAACTGGCGCGCTTCGGCTACCAGGCATTCCTCGTCGGTGAGCATTTGATGAAGTCGGGCAACCCGGAGCAGGCTCTGCGGGATCTACGGCAATGCTGATTAAGATCTGCGGCATCACGAACCTGGACGACGCGCTGGCCTCGATCGAGAGCGGCGCCACGGCGCTGGGCTTTAACTTCTATCCACCGAGTCCGAGATACATTGCGCCGGAAGCCGCGGCGAAGATTACGGAAAGACTGCCTGCGGGCATCACCACTGTGGGTGTGTTCGTGAACGGGGAAACGGTAGAGACGGCACGCATCGTTGGGCTCGATGTAGTGCAGTTGCACGGCGACGAATCGCCGCAGCAAATTCCCGCTGGGCTGCGCACATGGAAAGCCTTTCGCGTCAAACCGGACTTTAGTGCAGCCACGATGGACGCATGGCCCGTGGAAGCGTTTCTGCTTGATTCTCCGTCTGAAGTATACGGCGGCAGCGGCCATACGTTTGATTGGCGATTGGCGCGCGGCGCAGGACGCAACATCATTTTAGCGGGCGGACTGGACGCACAAAACGTGCGCGCCGCGATTGAACAAGCTCAACCCTTCGGCGTCGACGCATGCTCGCGCCTGGAATCTTCCCCTGGAAGAAAGGACCACCAAAAGGTTTCGCAGTTTATCAAAGCTGCTCTCAACATATGACCACCCCAAGCCCAGACGCACGCGGGCACTTCGGTCCGTACGGCGGCCGGTATGTACCGGAAATTCTGATGAATCCGATCGAGGAACTGCGCCTCGCTTACGAAGAGGCGCGGAAGGACCCGGCGTTTCAAGCGGAACTCGATGACCTTCTCGCCAATTACGCCGGACGCCCCACGCCGCTCTATTTTGCCAAACGCCTGACGGAGACATTAGGCGGCGCGCGCATCTACATCAAGCGTGAAGACCTGCTCCATACCGGCGCACACAAGATCAACAACGCGTTGGGCCAGGTGCTGCTTGCGCGGCGCATGGGTAAGAAGCGCGTCATCGCGGAAACCGGCGCGGGCCAGCACGGCGTGGCGACGGCCACCGTTTGCGCGCTGTTCAACATGGAATGCGTGATCTACATGGGCGAAGAGGACATGCGCCGTCAGCGCCTGAATGTTTTCCGCATGCGGATGCTGGGCGCGAAGGTTGTTTCTGTCACCATCGGCAGCCGCACGTTGAAAGACGCCATTAGCGAAGCCATGCGCGACTGGGTGACCAATGTCGCCGAAACCCATTATTTATTGGGCTCCGCGCTGGGTGCACACCCTTATCCGATGATGGTACGCGACTTCCACCGCTGCATTGGTGTAGAAGCGCGCGAACAGATTTTGAAGGCGGAAGGCCGACTGCCCGATACGATTTTTGCCTGTGTGGGCGGCGGCAGCAATGCAATTGGCATCTTCCACGCTTTTATCCCGGACACTACGGTGAAGCTCGTGGGCATAGAAGCCGGCGGACGCAGCTTCGCGCTGGGCGAACATGCGGCACGCTTCGAAGGCGGCGCGCCGGGCGTGCTGCAAGGCTGCTACAGTTATCTGCTGCAAAATGCAGATGGCCAGGTTTCGCTTACGCATTCGGTTTCAGCAGGCCTTGATTACGCCATGATCGGGCCCGAACACGCGATGCTGCATGACCAGAACCGCGCCGAGTACACGTCAGTGACTGACGCGAGCGCACTCGCCGCCGCCAGCACGCTGGCGCGGACCGAAGGACTGTTGCCGGCGCTGGAATCGTCGCATGCGGTGGCTGAAGCCATCCGCCGCGCGCCTGGCGAAAAAGGGCAGGTGTACATCATCAACCTCTCTGGCCGCGGAGACAAAGACATCGATATTTATCGTGAGAATTTTAAGGACCTGGATGACCCAGACGCGAATCTCTAAACTCTTCGAACGCCTGGGCCGCGAGAACCGCCCGGCGCTGATCGCCTATGTGACCGCGGGCGATCCAACCCCTGCGCACACCGCACAGATTGTGGCGGCGCTGGAGCGCGGCGGCGCTGACCTGATTGAATTGGGCGTGCCGTTTTCTGACCCTGTGGCCGATGGACCTGTGATCCAACGCGGCGCCGAACGCGCGCTGGCGGCGGGTACCAGCGTGTGCCGCGTGCTGGAAATCGCGCGCGAGATCCGCACCACCAGCGAGATTCCGCTGCTGTTGTTCTCGTACCTGAATCCGCTGATGCGCTACGGCTTTGACAAGCTGGCAGCGGACGCAAAAGCATCGGGCATCGATGGCTGCCTGCTTACCGATTTAAGCGTGGAAGAGGCCGAACCGTTTATTGCGCCGCTGCATCAGCACGGGCTCGACACCGTATTTCTGGCCGCGCCAACCAGCCCGATCGAGCGGTTGAAGAAAGTGGCGGAGTATTCCAGTGGTTTTGTTTATCTGGTGTCGCGCACGGGCGTTACAGGCGAGCGCGATACACTGTCATCAACGGCTGGTTCGCTGGTGGCATCCATGCGCGGTTTGACCTCGCTGCCGCTGGCGCTCGGCTTCGGCATTTCCACCGCCGATCAAGCGGAACAGGTGGCAGGCTTCGCTGACGGCGTAGTGGTAGGCAGCGCTTTCGTACGAATCGTGGAAAAGCATGGCACAGGCGAGGGCCTGCTGCCCGCGCTAGAAACATTCACGCGCGAATTGAAACAGGGTTGTGAACGGGGGAGACGCAGCAAGTGATGGAAGAAGATCCACAAGACGCCCTCGCCAAGTGCCGCGCGGGTATCGACGATGTGGACCGCCGCATCGTGGAACTGCTGAATGAGCGGACCAACTTCGTCGAACGCATCGGATCGATCAAGCAATCGTTCAAGATGCCTATTTACGAGCCGAAGCGGGAAGAGGAAGTGTACCTCAACATCCATGCCAGCAATCATGGCCCGATGCCCGCAGACTCGGTGAAGCGGGTATTCGAACGTATCATCGACGAAATGCGCACCATTCAGCGCAATCGCATGTTGGGAGAGAAAAAGCCATGATGGTTGTCATGCACGAAGGCGCCACCGAAGAACAGGTGGAAGCAGTCATTGAACGCATGGTCGAGCTGGGCTTCACGGTCCACCGCTCCACGGGCGTGGTCCACACGGTACTGGGCGGCGTGGGGCCGATGGATAACTTCGAGCCGGAAGTGATCGAGATGATGAGCGGCGTGCAGGAGTGCCGGCGCATCGGCTCGGCTTACAAACTGGCAAGCCGCCACTTCAATCCGCACGGCACGGTGATTGAAATCGGCGGCGTTCGCTTCGGTGGCGAAGAAGTTGTCGTCATGGCCGGCCCGTGCAGCGTGGAAAGCGAAGAACAGATTGAGCGCGCGGCGGCAATCATCGCGGCCGCCGGCGGGCGTGTATTGCGCGGAGGTTCACTGAAGCCGCGCCAATCGCCATACGCCAAACCTGGCCTGGGCGAAGCGGGGCTGAAACTGCTACGCGCCGCTGCGGACCGCCACGGGTTGCTGGTAGCCAGCGAAGTGATGGAGAATTCCGAGATCCCATCGATGCTTAATTACGTGGATATTTTGCAGGTAGGTTCGCGCAACATGGTGAACGTGAATCTGCTGCGCGAGTTGGGCAAAGTACGCAAACCCATTCTGCTGAAGCGCGGCGTTGCCTCCACCATTGAAGAGTTGCTGATGGCGGCGGAGCATGTGATGGCAGGTGGCAACTATCAGGTGATTCTTTGCGAACGCGGCATTCGCACCTTCGAGACTTATACGCGAAGCACGATGGACATCTCGGCCATTCCGATTCTACACAAGCTTTCGCACCTGCCGGTGTTTGCCGATCCGTCGCATGGCACTGGCCGCCGCGATAAGGTGATACCGATGGCCCGCGCCGCTGTCGCCGCCGGAGCCGACGGCTTGATGATCGAAGTGCATCCTGATCCCGATCATGCCCACGCCGACGGCGCACATGCGTTAAATGCCGAGCAATTCTCGGAACTTATGACGCAACTCCGGCGCATCGCACCGGCCGTTGACCGGACGGTACATTCCGTGGGCATCTGATGCAGACAGTCGCCATTTTCGGAGTCGGCCTGATTGGCGGCTCATTTGGGCTTGCGCTGAAGAAGGCCGGATTCGGCGGTCAGATTCTTGGCGTCAGTTCGGCGCGCACCATCGATGAAGCGCGGGCTGCGGGCGCCATCGATTGCGGGGCTTCGATGGAGGAGGCGTGCCGCGAGGCCGATCTGCTGTATCTTGCACAGCCGATCAGCCGCATTCTGGAGTTGCTGCCGGCGCTAGATCCACTGGTGCGCGAGGACACATTGATCACAGATGCCGGCTCAACGAAGTTGGCCATCGTGGAGCGCGCGGCGGCCTCGATTCACCGCGCCGAATTCCTTGGCGGCCATCCCATGGCGGGCAAGGAAAAGCGCGGCGCCTCGGCGGCTGACGGCGACCTTTTTCGCAATCGAACCTACGTGCTTACGCCAACGCAGCAGACCTCGCCGCGAGTGGAGGAGTTCAAGCACTGGCTGGAGAAGATCGGCACGAATGTCATCACGATGGATGCAGCCGTACATGACCGGACTGTGGCTTTCACGTCGCATCTGCCGCAGCTTGCTTCGACCGCTTTGGCCGGCACAGTGGACGGGCGGGTGGACACACGCGTCGCAGGCAGCGGTTTGCTGGATACGACGCGGCTGGCGCTGAGCGCCTACGACATCTGGAAAGACATTATCAGCACGAATAGCGGGAACATCGCCGAGGCGCTCGATGCGTATATCGCACAACTCGCGCTGATACGCGCACATCTTGACTCTCCGGCCCTGCAGCAGGATTTCGAAAGGGCTGCGAACTTCCGCGGCGGCCTGCACCGATGATCCTTAAAAGAGCAGTTGAGTTTCTGTATTGCGGCAATCCTCTTCATTTGTAAGAGGTTGCGGGAATCCGAAT
>CAIRSA010000172.1 GCA_903881085.1 uncultured Acidobacteriia bacterium | reverse complement strand
GCCAACTACTTCCAGCCGTTCTGGTGGATGGGCTTCAGCCAATTCGCGCGACGCGTCGCATTTGGGGTCTGACACCTTTTTTCGGCCGTTTTCGGCCGAAAATGGGATGTCTGACCCCAATTGCCCCACACCACAATGCTCCAATAAATCACTCACCCAATGGATTACGCCGCCTTCATCCGTAATCGAATGCAAATGCAGAAGATCGCTGTATCAAACCCAGTCCAACAGCTTTTTCTAGAATAAACATGACTGGACACAGAAAAAGATGGTTGGTGCAATTATTGGCGTTTCTAAGTCCTATCGATCTGCTCGCAGCCTTCTTCGATTACCCGTTCCAGTTCGTCGGCTTCTTCGTCAGAGAATGCCCCTGCGGTGCGGGTAAAGATTGCCTGGCGTTCCTCTTCGCTGATTCGCTTGAGGCGATGGACTAAATCGCCAACTACTTCCAGCCGTTCTGGTGGAAGTAGTTTCATCTCCTCGACAATGGCTTCAAGAGAGCTCACAACTTCAGTGGATAACGAGATCCGCCTCGGCTCGCGCAGCAGGGCCGCTGGCTAAGTTACGGGTAAGTGTAGCGGTATCGAGATCGCCAGTCCACTTGGCCACCACGATGGCTGCCACCCCGTTGCCGATCACGTTGGTAAGGGCGCGGGCTTCAGACATGAAGCGGTCGATGCCAAGAATCAGAGCCAGGCCGCCGACGGGAACATTGCCCACCGCGGAAAGCGTTGCGGCCAGCACGATGAAGCCGCTGCCAGTGACTCCGGCGGCGCCCTTCGAAGTCAGCAGCAGGACGGCGAGCAGGGTCAGTTGCTGCGTCAGCGTCATCGGTGAGTTCGTCGCTTGGGCAACGAAGATGGCGGCCATGGTGAGATAGATCGAAGTGCCGTCCAGATTAAACGAATATCCAGTCGGAATCACCAGCCCAACGGTGGAGCGGCCGGCGCCAAGGCTTTCCATCTTGGCCATCATGCGCGGCAGCGCGGCTTCGGAAGAGGACGTGCCAAGCACGATCAGCAACTCTTCGCGGATGTAGCTCAGATAGCGCAAAATGCTGAACCCGTGCAGGTGAGCGATCAGCCCAAGCACGCCGAAAATGAACGCCACGCAGGTGAGGTAAAACGTACCCATCAGCATCGCCAACTTCAGCAGCGAGCCAAGCCCGTACGTGCCGATGGTGAAGGCCATCGCGCCGAAGGCCCCGACTGGCGCGGCTTTCATGATGATGCCGACGACGACGAACAACATCTCCGACGCCTTTTCAATGAAGATATAGACCACGTTCTCACGCCCGCCCAGCCGTTGCAGCGCCACGCCGCAGAGGATGGCGAGGAACAGCACCTGCAGGATCTCCCCTTTGGCAAAGGCATCGAAAAACGAAGTCGGAATCACACCCAGCAGGAAGTCCTTGGTGCCCTGCAGTTTTCCAGGGCCGGTGTATGCAGAGATGGAACTGGCGTCGAGCGTTTTGACGTCGACGTTCATGCCCACGCCGGGCTGCACCACATTCACGATAAGCAGGCCGAGCAGCAGGGCGATGGTGCTCACCACTTCGAAATAAATCAGCGCCAAGCCGCCGGTGCGGCCCACTTTCTTCAAGTCGCCCGTGCCGGCGATGCCAACGACCACGGTGCAGAAGATGATCGGCGCGATGATCATCTTGATGAGCTTGATGAATCCGTCTCCCAACGGCTTCATGGAAGCGCCAATCGCCGGATAGTACGCACCCAGCGCTATGCCGACGCTGATGGCGACGATGACTTGAAAGTATAAGGACCGGACAATGGATCGATGCACAGTGGCTCTTTAGAATTGAAGTTTAAGAGCCATTTGTACCACACGCGGGTTGCCCGTTGTACTGCGAATTGCTCCACCGCTGCTGGCCGTGATGCTGCTGCCGGGGTTGGCGAAGTTCACAAAGTTGAAAACATTGAAGAACTCCGAGCGCCATTCGAGCGTAAGCTTCTCGCGAATCGGGAAATACTTGTTCACGGAAAGGTCCACGTTGCGCTGCGCGGGACCGCGCAGAATGCCGCGGCCGGTGTCGCCGAAGCCATTGCCGGCGCGGACGAATGCAGCCGGATTGTAGTATTGGTTCAAACGGGACTCGACCGGCGTGTCGTACTTCGCCGTCTCGATAGTTGCGCCGGGAGCCCAACTTGCGCGGCTGCTGGAAGTGCCGTAAAGAGCCGCGCCTGTGGAATCAGTCAGGCTGATTGGCGTGCCGGATTGCGCTACCGCTACTCCCGCCAGATTCCATCCGCCGAAGAAACGGCGGCCGAAGGAGGAGTTATTGAGACCGAAGCCCCACTTGGGAATCTCGTAGTTGAAGTTAACGACGAAGCGGTTGCGACGGTCAAAATCCGACGGGCCGCGGTTCAGGCCGAGGCGCGTCTGGTCGCCATCGAAGGTGGCAAACGTTGCGCCAGTGCCGGAGCCGGAGTTGTTATCGAGCGACTTGGCGAACGTGTAGGAAGCCAGCATGCGCAACCCTTTCGACATGCGGCGAGTAACAGAGGCTTGCAGCGAATTGTAGCGCGAGTCTGTGGACGTTTCGAGCCACACCAAACCAGTCGGCGAGAAGCCAACATAGGGCACGCGGTTCTGTGCGTTGGCGGTGGTGTTGGTGGTTTCGCCGTTGACCGGCTTAGACGGGCTGGCGAGCGAAGGTTGATTGATGAGCCGCTCCGTTGCCAGGCGCGAACCCTTGCTGCCTGTGTAGCCAAGTTCAATCAGTGTGGATTGCGTAGCTTGATATTGGAAGTTGGCGCCCCATTGTTGTAGATACGGCGTGCGAATGGTGGGATCAACAGCGTTGAGGCCGATGGCCGGGCGATCCACCGGGTACGGGGGCGGATAGAGCAGCGGCAGAATTGGGAAGTCAGAGCGCTGCGGCAAAGTGGGGAACGGGTTCTGCAGCGTGTAGGCACTGTTCGCCGCACCCTGAAGGTCGGTCCGAACATAGCTGGGCAAGGAGAGCGCCTCAAGCAGCCCAAGCTGGTTCGACATGCGGTCATAGTAAATGCCATAACCACCGCGGAAGATGAGCTTCGGCGTCACCTTGTAAGCCAGGCCGAAGCGCGGCGCGAAGTTGTGGAGCGGTTCGTTGTCGACCAGGGTGGGCGACACCTTGGGAATTCCCTTGAGAGAACGCAGGGCAGCAGAGCTTTGCACAAAACCGGCGGAGGAACCGGCAGCGGTAGGCGGCTGATAGAGGCGCGTATCGAAGCTGCCGTTGCGGCCGAACTTGTCTACAGCAAAGCCTAAATATTCCCAACGCAGACCGGCGTTGATGGTGAGCTTGGATGAGAGCTTCCAGTCGTCCTGAACAAACATCGCAAAATCCGTTACACGATCGGCCCGCGATGCAACGCCGCTGGCGACGCTGGAGCTATTGATGTTGCTGAACCCGGTGCCATTGCCGCCTTGCGTGATGGGGTCGCCGGAAAGGCCTGTCAGAAAGTCACCAAAGGTGGAGATGGTCATGGTGCCGCGCATGCGGTTGTTGGAAAAGTAGTTGTCCTGATACCGGCGTGCTTCCAGGCCACCGCGAATGTTGTGCCGGCCGTGCGTCCAGCTCAGAGTATCGGTCCAGTTGAAGGTGTTTTCGTTCACGCCCTGATCGGAGTTCACGCTGTAAGCGAGACTGAAAGCGCCAGTGACGGTGATCTGCGGAATATCCGGGAAGTCAGCTGCGTTGAAACGTTTCATGCCGATGGCGCTGAGGGGAATCTGGCTTTCCGAAACGACGAGGCCAGGCAGTCGCGAGAAGCCCATGCGCGCTTCATTCACCAGGTTGGAGGTGATAATGTGCGTGTCGGTCAGGCTCATGATGCGGCTCTTGAAATCCTGCGTCACGCCGAAGCCGGGCACATTGGCTGCGGGCAGCGGCTGATAGGCGGGCTGCGAAGAGATCACCGATTTGAACATCAGGTGGTTGTTGCTGGTTAGCTGATGATCGACGTTACCGATGTACTGGTCCTCTGTATAGCGCGCCGGAATGGATACTGCATAATTCACGCCTTTGGTGAATTGCTGCGGCGATGGGATGGCGTATTCGCCGTTAGCAAGCTTCAAATTGAGCAGGGCCAATGCGACTGGATTGATGTTCGATCCATCGCCAGCGATGGCCGGTCCGCCGCGAGTCCCTTTCGATCCGGCGAAGGCCTTGCCAAGCGAGGCACGGGAACGGTCCAGCGGGATCAGCGGGAGGCTGATCGAACTGGAGCCGGAAAGACCGTTGCGCTGGCGCGTGCCCTGGTAAGAGAAGAAGAAAAAGGTCTTGTTTTTAATGACCGGTCCGCCAAGGTTGCCACCGAACTGGTTCTGCTTCAGAACAGGGCGGTCCTGGCCAACGGCGTTGAAAAAGAAGCTGTTGGCATTCAGGGCATTGTTGCGGAAGAACTCGTAAAGCGAGCCATGGAACTGCTGGGTGCCGGATTTAGTCACCAGCACGACGCTGGCGCCGCCGCTGCGGCCCGACTGCGCGTCGTAAAGACCGGTTTGAACCTTGAACTCCTGAATCGCTTCAGGCGAGGGCGCCACCAGTCCGTTGGATGCGAAGGCGTTCTCGTTGGAGGTGTTGCTGTGGAGGTTGACGCTATCGACACCATCGATATAGACGGCGTTGGAGCCAAGCCGGGCACCGCCTGAGGAGATATTCTGCGTGCCGCGGCCTAGTGCGCCGGCATCATTCAGTGGTCCTGAGGTGCCGGGCGAAAGCGCCAGCAGTTGGGTGAAATTGCGCGTGGAAAGCGGCAACTCCTTCACCGCTTTGCCATCAACCACACGACCGAGCGCAGACGATTCGGTCTGGAGCAGCGGCGCGGCAGATGTGATTTCAATTCTTTCCGCAACGCCGGCGGGCTGTAGGAGGATATCGACGGCAATGCGCTCTGTTACGGCCAGGGTGGCGCGGACCGAAGCCGGGGCAAAACCGGCGGCGGAGACCTGGATCTGGTACTCCCCTGGTGGCAGGAACGGGAAGGTGTATTGCGCCGCGGAGTTGGTAGTGGCTTCGCGCTTTTCCGCGGTGGTGGAGTTCAGCGCGGTTACTTTGGCGTTGGGCATCAGCCCGCCGCTGGCGTCTTTCACTGTTCCGCTGATGGTGCCGCTGGTCTGCGCCAACGCGGCACTTAACGGCAGAACGATCGCGAGAAGGAGCTTGAAAGTCTTCATGGTTTCAGATGTTTCCTTAGGAATTCGTATATGGCGGCTCGGGAGTCGCGCGCCAGTTTGGTGTCGATGCGATTGAAGTGATGGCCTCCGGGGGCCGCTTCATAAATTTTGTATTCAAAGGATTTGCCTGCCGCCTTGAGGGCGTCAAGCAGGTTTTGCACTTCCACCACGCGTACGGTTTCGTCGTTGGTGTTGCCGTGGACTAGTAGTGGACGTTCCAGCTTGGAAACGTAAGTGATGGGTGAGCGGCGACGATACTCCTCGTCGTCTTTTGCCGCAGCTTCGCCGGCGCTTTCGGCGATGGTGTTGGGCATGGACTTCAGGTATTTGCGGCGCTCGATCAGGTCGGTGACAGGTTCGCCGGCGAAGGCGCAGGCGTAGGCCTCGGGATGTAGAAACAGGTTGAACAGGGCGATCATGCCGCCGTGGCTCCAGGCCACAAGGCCGACACGGGCGGGGTCAATGAACGGATATTGTTCGATCATCCAGTTGCGTGCGCGCAGGACGTCGTCGTTTTCCTTACCGCCATAATCGATCTCTTTTGCGTATTTGGCTCCATAGCCGGTGCTGCCGCGGTAATCCGGAGCAACCACCACGTAGCCTTGTTGCAGCATTTCGCGGACGATGTTGGCGGCGTTGGCCGGGCCGCCGGTCATATGGTTACTGTGCACGCCGCCGTGGATAACCACCAGCATTGGGGCTTTGCGGCTACGGTCCAGGTTTTTGGGGATGTAGCTGTAGGCGTATAGGATCAGCGGATTCTTCGATCCGGTGGCTGGGAGTCCGGTGTAGCGGAAGGTACGGACCTCGGCGATGTCAGAGAGTTCCAGCCGCCAGAGGACGTCATCGGACAGCTTTGCCAGGTGATCGGGATCGCTCTCTGCACCTTCGACTGAGGATTGCTGGGCGAACATGCCGCAGCTCATTAATGCCAATAACCAAACCATCAAGACCCTTTCCCACCATTAACTGTGAGCTTTTGTAACTCCAGTGTCTGACTTTGTGTTGGAAAACTCAACGTCATAAACGTTATTGACGTTGTTAAATGGTTGAAAATGCGTAACCAGGCGATGACTACACGCGCCAAGAAGAGGACTACTAAGTGTTTTTCCTGAAACTAAGGGAATCACCCCACTCTTGGTACTGCCTGCCCCCCGATATGTTATCGTAGCGTTCTGTGAATCGGGGAATGACGCCCGAACTGATTTCACCGCGCTTGTGAGGAATAGTTTGTGAGGAATAGAATGTCACGCTTCAGACTGACCGTTTTACTTGCCGTGACCACGGCATTTTGTCCCTTGGCGGGGATGGCGCAATCCACGGCGGCGCCCGCGGACCAGAATGCGTGCCAGGCAATCACGCCGTTGACATGCCTGAACCAGACATTACCTTCTTGGCTGCGATTCAGCGGCGAGGAGCGCCTTCGCCTGGAGGGTTTCACTGGCAGCAGCTTTCAACCCAATTCGAGCGACGCCTATGTGTTAAACCGTCTGCGGCTGGGCATGAACATTGTGCCGGCGGCATGGCTGCGCTTCAGCTTTGAAATGCAGGATTCTCGCGTCGGCGGGAAAAACTTGAAACCGTATGCACCACCCTACCAGGATACATTTAACCTGCGTCAATCGTACGCCGAGTTCGGCAACCTGGAACAGTATCACGTCGCGCTAAAGGTGGGCCGGCAGGAGATTAACCTGGGCGAAGAGCGTTTGGTGGGCAGCAGCAACTGGACCAACACGGCGCGTACTTTTGATGCGGCCAGGCTGAGCCTGCGGCAAGGAAAATTCCGGTTGGACGCCTTCGCCTCCTCGCCGGTGGCACTGCACGATGGCGACGTTGGCGACCATGTGCCCGGCAACAATCTCCATGGTTTGTATGGCGGCATGGATAACGTTGTACCGCAGGCAAAGATTGAACCGTTCCTGTTTTGGCGCCTGACCCAGCGCCAGAAGACCGAGGCGGGCAAATTGGGCGACCTGGATTTCACCACCGTCGGCATTCGCTGGGTGGGCAAAATTGCCGGTGATTTCGATTACGGGCTGGAAGTGGCGAAGCAGCAGGGCTCGCTTGGCACCGACAGCATAAGCGCTTGGGCCGGGCATTGGATACTTGGCCGAAGGTTTGACTTGCCGCTGAATCCGCGGCTGTTTGCGGAGTACAACTATGCAACCGGTGATGGCAGTGGGGCCGACGGCCGGCGTCATACTTTCGATCAGCTCTTTCCCAGCGGGCATGAAAAGAATGGTCTGGCCGATCTGGTCGGCTGGCGGAATATCATGCACGGCCGCATGGGTTTGGATTGGAAGCCTGGCGCGAGGTGGAGCTCATCGATCAAATACAGCCGCTACTGGCTCGCCGATGCCCACGACGCTCTGTACAACAGCTCTGGAACGGCGATTTTCCGCAAGGCGGACGGATCGGCGGGCCGCAACGTTGGTTCGGAAATCGATGCAGTGCTGCAATATCAATTTTCGAAACGTTACAGTTTTGGGGGCGGTTTCGCCCACCTGTTCACAGGCAGCTTTCTGCAACGGACAACTCCAGGAAAGGCGTATAACTATCCATACTTTATGCTCACTGCCGCATTATGACTTGCGGCAATTGGTCGCGACCGCAAGGGTAGGACCGGCGAATCGCCGGTCCTACCCTTGAAAACATTGGCTTTCCGTGGGTAGGACAGGCGACCTGTCCGCCGTCTTGTCCGCCGAAGCTTTAGCGAAGGCGGAAGCCTTGGCGAAGGAGGATCCGCCTGTCCAAACTCTAATTTTTCACACCTTC
>CAIRSA010000171.1 GCA_903881085.1 uncultured Acidobacteriia bacterium | reverse complement strand
TTGGGTGGGCCATCCGCTGCGTAAGGATTTCCCCACGCACGGCAACAAATATAGCTATCAGCACGAGTAAATCAAAACAATGAGCGAGACTGCGATTCCAACAGAAGCAACCGCAAGCGCCGGGTCCAGCACCCGGAGGCTGACCCTGAATCTGGGTCCGCAGCATCCCTCTACGCACGGTGTGCTGAGGGTGCTGATTGAACTCGACGGCGAAACGATCGTCAAGGCAACTCCCGACATCGGCTTCCTCCATACCGGTATCGAAAAGCAGTGCGAAGCGCTGACTTATCAACAGGTGGTGACGCTGACTGACCGCGTCGATTACCTCGCCAACCTCTCCAACAACCTGGCCTACGTGCTGGGCGTTGAGAAGTTGCTGGGCCTGGAAATTCCAGCGCGAGCGCAGTGGATGCGCGTCATGCTGGCCGAATTCACCCGCCTCAACAGCCACCTGGTATGGCTGGGCACGCACGCCATCGACATCGGCGCCATGAGCGTGTTCCTGTACTGCTTCCGCGAACGCGAAGAGATTCTGCGCATCTTTGAGATGTTCTCCGGCCAGCGCATGATGACCAGCTACTTCCGCATCGGCGGCCTGGCGCTCGACGCTCCGCGCGGCTGGCAGCATGCCGTGAAGAAGTTCGTCGACATGTTCCCGTCGAAGATCGACGAGTACGAAAACCTTCTCACAAACAACCCCATCTGGACCGGCCGCACAAAAAATGTTGGCCATCTGCCGATCGAAGACATGCTCGATATGGGCATCACCGGCCCCATGATTCGCGGCGCCGGGCTGCAGTGGGACATCCGCAAAGATCAGCCGTATTCCAGCTACGAAAAATTCGATTTCACAGTGCCCGTCCAGACCGCCAACGACGTATTTTCGCGTTACCAGGTGCGTGTGGAAGAGATGCGCCAGTCCACGCGTATCATCAAGCAGGCGATGGAAGGCATGCCCGAAGGACCCTTCCAGGCCGACGCGCCGAAAGTGGTTCTGCCCGACCGTGAAAAAATGAAGACCCAGATGGAAGCGTTGATCTTCCACTTCAAGATTGTGACTGACGGCTTCACCGTACCCCCCGGCGAAGTCTACGTTCCGATTGAAGCGCCGCGCGGCGAACTGGGTTATTACATTGTCAGCGACGGCACGTCGAAGCCGTTCCGCATTCACATGCGTACGCCCAGCTTCGGCACGCTGCAGGCGCTGCCCAATCTGATTGAAGGCCGCATGGTCGCCGACTCCATCGCGATCATGGGCAGCATTGATTTTGTGTTAGGGGACGTGGACCGGTAAACCATGACTTTTTCTCCCGAGCTTGAAGCAAGGTGTGAAAAACTGCTCAGCAGTTATCCGCCCGGACGCACGCGTTCGGCGGTTATCCCGATGTTGATGTACGCGCAGGATGAGACCGGCGCGGTGACGCGTGAGCTGATTGAAGAAGTGGCGAAGCGCTGCAAAGTGACGCCGCTGCAGGTCGACGAAGTGGTCGGCTACTACTCCATGATGCACCGCCAGCCGCAGGGCAAGTATCACGTGCAGGTCTGCACCAACATCAGCTGCATGCTGGTGGGCGGCACGGAACTGTATGAGCACGCCTGCAAGAAACTGGGCCTCGGCCACAAGCAGACCGCAGCCGACGGCGTCATTTCGCTGGAAGAAGTGGAATGCATGGGCGCCTGCTCATGGGCGCCTGCCGTGCAGATCAACTACGACTTCCACCATCACGTCACCCCTGAGCAGTTCGACAAATTGATTGAGGGCCTAAAGAATGCTGTATAACGCACCGCACCCGCTCGAAGTCAAAATTCTTTCGCGGCGCTTCCATCTGGAAAATTCCGCTTCGCTCGATACGTATCTGGCCAGCGATGGCTTCGTCGCTTTCAAAAAAGCCTACGAGATGACGCCGGACGATATCATCAACGAAGTGAAGACCTCCAACCTCCGCGGACGCGGTGGCGCAGGCTTCCCCACCGGCATGAAGTGGAGCTTCGTTCCGCGCAGTTCTCCCAAGCCCAAGTACATCGTCGTCAACGCTGACGAAAGCGAACCCGGCACCTGCAAAGATCGCGTGCTGATGGAGAACGATCCGCATCAGTTGATCGAAGGCATCCTCATCGCCGGCCTCGCCGTTGACGCGCACGCCGGCTACATCTATATCCGTGGCGAATATCGCTACCTGATCGAGGTGATGGAAAAAGCGATCGCCGAAGCCTACTCGCGCGGCTATCTCGGCAAAAACATCGCCGGTACGAATTTCAATTTCGATCTGTACGTGCAGCATGGTGCAGGCGCATATGAGTGCGGCGAAGAGTCTGCGCTGCTCGAATCGCTGGAAGGCAAGCGCGGCATCCCGCGCATCCGTCCTCCGTTTCCCGCCGTTGCCGGCGCGTTTCAATGTCCTACTGTTCTAAACAACGTCGAAACCTTCTGCTCGGTTCCAGCAATTATTCGCGATGGCGGCGCAGCCTACGCGGCGCTGGGGACGCCCAGAAACGGCGGCACCAAGATGGTCTGCCTCTCAGGTCATCTGAATAAGCCGGGTGTGTATGAACTTCCGTTGGGCTTCAACCTCCTGACCATGATCAATGAGGTGGGCGGCGGTATTCCGAACGGCAAAAAGCTGAAAGCCGTAGTCCCAGGCGGCTCCTCCTGCCCTATTCTGAAGGCGGAAGAGTGCGATGTGGCGATGGATTACGATAGCGTCGCGAAACTGAAAAGCATGTTGGGCTCCGGCGGCGTTGTCATCATGGACGAGACCACCGACATTGTGAAAGTCGCCCTGCGCGTGATGCGCTTCTACGCTCACGAAAGCTGTGGCTGGTGCATCCCGTGCCGCGAGGGTACGACGTGGCTAAAAAAGATGCTGCAGCGCATTGTTGACGGCCATGGCGTCCCTTCAGACGTGAACATGGTGAACGAACTCGCAAAGAATATGCTGGGCCGCACGTTCTGCCCGCTCGGTGACGCAGCGGCGATGCCGACCATCTCTTACGTCGAAAAGTTCCGCGACGAATTCGAAGCGTATGTCAGAAAAAACCCGATTGTGAGCTCTGAGCTCGTATCGGTCGGATAAAATAACGAACCCATGGCTGATCTAGTAAATCTGACGATCGACGGTAAGGCTATCCAAGCCGCTCCCGGCACTCTGGTGATCGACGCCGCCAAGGCGAACGGCATCGGCATTCCGGCATTCTGTTATCTGGAAGGTTTTTCGCTGCAAGCCGCCTGCCGCATGTGCCTGGTGGAAGTGGAGAAGGCCCCCAAGCTGATGACCTCGTGCACGCTGACCGTGGCCGAAGGAATGGTTGTCCGGACCGATTCCCCGGTAGTGGCGACGGCGCGCAAAACCATGCTCGAGTTTCTGCTTTCCAACCACCCGCTCGATTGTCCCGTGTGCGACAAGGGCGGCGAGTGCGAACTGCAGGACATGGTCTTCAAATACGGCGCAGGCGAAAGCCGCTTCACCGAAGTGAAGCAGCACGTGCCTGAAAAGCAGTGGTCGCCGGTTGTGTTCTACGATGGCCCGCGTTGCATCCTCTGCTACCGTTGCGTTCGCGTCTGCAATGAAGGCATGGGCGTTGGCGCATTGGGCATCGGCTACCGCGGCGTGATCGCCGAGATCGTACCCAACGAAGGCGATCATCTCAACTGCGACGAATGCGGCGCCTGCATAGACATCTGCCCGGTTGGCGCGCTCACCAGCGGAACCTATCGTTATAAGACCCGCCCGTGGGAGATGGAGCATGTTGGCACCATCTGCACGCATTGCGGCGATGGTTGCAAGACTACGCTCGGCGTTCGCAACGGCGAAATCGAGCGCGGCAACAATCGCGACCGCTCCGGCATCAACAACGAATTCCTCTGCATGAAGGGCCGCTACGCCTTCGACTTCAACCACAGCACGGAACGCCTGCAATCGCCCATGATGCGCATCAATGGCAAGCTGGAACCGGTCAGTTGGTCCAAGGCCCTGGCCGCGGTTGGCGCAAAGTTCAGCGAAGTAAAGACCGCTGGCGGCAAGTTCGGCGTCATCGGTTCTGTCCACGCCAGCAACGAAGAAAATTTCCTGCTGCAAAAGTTCGCCCGCACTTCGCTCGGCACTAATAACATTGATCACCAACGCAGTGGCGACATTGTCACGCTGCTTGATGCGCTCAGCGGCAAGACCAATGCACTCGCTGCTTCAGACGATCTCTACACGGCGAAATCAGTGCTCGTCGTCGGAGCCGATCTCGCTCAGCAACATCCGTTCCTTTCCTATCAAATCCGCGCCAACTACCGCCATCATGCGGCCAAGGTTTACGCGGTAACGTCCGGCCCGGTGCGTGAAGACAAGTACGCCGCCGCAAGCGTTCGCGCTGCCGAGGGCGGGGAACTGGCCGCCCTGGAAACACTGGCCGAACAGCTCAAAGCCAATTCCGAGCTGGTGATCGTGTTTGGTGACGCCATCAAGGGCGACGCGGTCCGCAAGCTGGTCGCCTTCGGCGATTCGCTCGGCATCGCAGTCAAGTACATCTGCCTGATGGATTACTCGAACTCGCGCGGCGCAGTCGATATGGGCCTGGTTCCGAACCTCGGTCCCGGCTATCATGCCTCGGCCGCTGCCGGCATGACCGCACCGCAGATGCTCGCTGATGAAAACCTCGACGTGCTGTGGGTGGTTGGCTCCAATCCGTTGGAGAAGGCCACGCTCGCTTCAAAGAGGGCGTTCATCGTAGTGCAGGACATGTTCCTCACCGAAACCGCGCAGCTTGCCGACGTGGTTCTGCCCTCGGCCAGCGCGTACGAAAAGAACGGCACAGTCACCAACACTTGCGGCCAAGTGCAGCAGCTGAAGAAGGCCGTGGAGACCATGGGTACCAAGCCCGACCTGCAAATTATTCCTCTCATCGCTCGACAAATGGGGATCAACCTCGGAAAAGTGACCGCTGATTCCGTCTTTGATGAGATTCGACAGTCCGTCCGTGGGTATAATGTACCTTTACCTGTCATCGTGACTGGGGGGGCGGCGCAGACCATGCCTGTTAATGGCCGCGTCCCGGTGGATGCGCTGTCCGGACTCGTGCAGTCGGCGCGCGATACCCTCTTTACCTCAGGATCGCTGGGGAGATACTCAAAGATGCTGAGCTCGGTGGCGGAAGCTCCGGGTGGTCTGTACCGATAACTCAATGGAATTTTTCATTATCACTCTCATTAAGGCAGGCTTGATCGCCGGCGTTCTGCTCACCGGTTTGGCCTACCTGCCCTGGCTTGAAAGAAAAGTCATCGCTCACGTGCAGTCCCGCATGGGGCCGTCACGCGTCGGTCCGCACGGATTGATGCAGCCGCTCGCCGATCTCATCAAATTCCTAGCCAAAGAAGATCTGATTCCCGCCCACGTCAACAAGTTTTATTATGTGTTGGCGCCATTCCTGGCCACTACCATGGCCTTGATATCGATCTCAGTAGTTCCCTTCGGCCCGCAGATCGATGTCTTCGGTTGGAAGACCAACATGGGAATGGCTGACGTAAACATCGGTGTCGTCTTCATCCTGGCTATCAGTTCCCTTGGCGTCTACGGCATCGCGCTCGGCGGTTGGGCTTCCAATAACAAATACGCACTGCTCGGCGCGCTGCGCAGTTCAGCGCAGATGATCAGCTATGAACTGCCGATGGCCCTCGCCATCGCCGCACCGCTACTGATCGCGAACACTTTGAACCTGCGCTCCCTGGTTGAATTACAGCAAGGCTCGGTCTTGAACTGGAACGTTGTTCCACAATTCATCGGCTTTATTGTCTTTATGATTGCGGCGTTCGCTGAAACCAATCGTATTCCGTTCGATCTTCCGGAAGCGGAAAACGAACTCGTCGCCGGCTTCCACACCGAATACAGCTCCATGAAATTCGCGCTGTTCTTCATGGCCGAATACGGCAACATGGTGACGGTGTGCTGCATGGCGACCATCCTTTTCCTGGGCGGCTGGAATCCGATCTGGCCTGCCGAATACGGTTCGAACTTTGTCGCAACGGCATTGTTTGGCGGCGCAGCGGCCATCCTCTTCTATCACGGTATGAACCCGGCCCGCCCGTTCGATCGCATCACGCTGCCTATTTTCGGCGTGGTCTTCGCTGGCATCGCACTGTTGTTTCAGGTTCCGTTCCTGGCGCCGTCGTTGCAGCCTTTGTTCTGGTATTCACTGAAAGTCGGATTTCTGCTGTTCCTGTTCATCTGGATTCGCGCCACGCTCCCGCGTTTTCGATATGACCAGTTGATGAGATTCGCCTGGTTGTTCCTGTTCCCGGTTGCCATGGTCAATCTGTTGGTTACTGGATTTTTAGTGGCGATGTTCACAAAATAGTCTTTTTTGAGTAAACATGGACCTAATACTGTTTTTCTTCTTCGCCTTCCTCGCGGTCGCCGCGGCCATCAACCTGGTGGTGCAGACGCACCCCATTTCCAGCGCCTTGTCGCTGGTGGGTGTGATGGGTTCGCTGGCTGTTCTCTACTTGTTGCTGGGCGCTGAATTCATCGCCGCGGCGCAGTTGATCGTCTACGCCGGCGCCATCATGGTGCTGTTCATCTTCGTCATCATGTTGCTG
>CAIRSA010000170.1 GCA_903881085.1 uncultured Acidobacteriia bacterium | reverse complement strand
GTCTGACCCCAATTGCCCTCCAACGCAATGCTCCAATGAACCACTCACCCAATGGGTTACGCGGCCTTCATCCGCAATCGAATGCAAATGCAGAAGATCGCTGTCTCAAACCCAGTCCAATAGCTTTTTTTAGGCTGAAGGCTGCCAAAAATTTCAAATATTTTTGGCTAGCTCTGCTTTGACCGCCGGCGGCACAAATACCCTAATATATAGCCCTGGCAGAATATCAATCGCGCCGATGAGAACCAGATAATTCAGCGGGGTCGTATCGGACACGATTACCGCCATGGCCTACAATCCGAGACTGCGATGAGCCTCGCGATCGCGTTCCAAATCTTCCATAGCGTAATCCAGGTCGACACCGCGCTACTTGAGAAAGCCGTCTACTTCCATGCGTGTCTCAAAGCCGAGAAGCCGGCGGAGTTGGGCGGTGGCGCGTTTGTGTTCACGGTAGGCTTCCAACGCAATCGCTTCAAACGCTGCACGGGAGAGGTCCGCAACTGGAACACCCAAGGCCGCGGACAGTTCGTCGGGAATTCCGATGGTAATCTGTTCCACGATGTTAGTATACGCGAAGCTTGTTGGCGTCAGGGCCTATTAACTCAAATGATCTCTTTCGAGTTGGCCGCTCTATAGCAATTCAGAATCACTGCGGGCTAAACTGTTTTTAACACCAATGGTCTTCACGAAACGTCTTCGCGAAGGTGTTAGGCGTGGCTTCATCACGTGCACCATCCGCATCTGGCAGCGCCCACAGGTCAAGGTTGGCGGGCGATACCGCATGGACGAAGGTGAAATCGCGATCGACTCCATTGAGCCCATTTCTCTTCAGGACATCACGACTGATTTAGCGATCGAATCCGGCTTCGAGAGCCGCGCCGATTTGCTGAAGATAGCAAAGCACGGCTCTGGCGAGAACGTCTATCTGATCCGCTTTCACTACATTCTTCCCAAAGCGTGAGTACACCTGAAACGGAGCGCGGTGTATACTCAAGCCATGCGATGCAGCCCAGTCACCGCCGCAATCCTCGTCTGCTCTTTTGCCAGCGCCGAAGACAACCTCCAAAAACTAAACGTCGTGGCGCTCGACGCCGCTGGTCAGCCCGTCATGGGCCTGCAAAGCACCGACTTCCAACTCTTCAAGGATGGCAAGCCCCAGACACTCGCTTTCTCGCGCTTCACCGGAGTCAAGCCGCGACAAGCCGCCAGTCCCCTCCCAAACGAGTATTCCAACCGCGCCACCGGCCTGCCCGCCACCGTCGTCCTTATCGACCTGTTCAACGACCGCCTGTTGAGCGCCGCTGTCATTAATAACGAACTCACTAGCGCCTTGAAAAACTTCGAATCGAGCGAGGGCCTGTACTTGTATATCCTCACCGCCCGCGGCGATCTGCTTCCCGTCCAACCCGTGCCCAAAGCCGACACGGAGTTAACCCCTCCTGCAGAACCATGGACGCGCAATATCGCCCCCATGCTCCAGGAGGTTGTAAAAAACGTACTGGGATTCAGGCCAATCGAAGACCGCGATATCGCCATCCGTTTCGATCTGACCGCGAAGGCATTGCGAACTCTGGGCTCGCAAATGAGGCTGATATCAGGGCGTAAGAATCTTGTCTGGGTGACCCACGGCGTTCCGCTCTACGGCGCAGGGGGCTCGGACCAACTCAACTTGGACTTGACGGCTCCCCTGCGGCTGCTTTGCGAGCAACTGAAAAGGGCGCAGGTTGTTGTTCACACTGTTGCACAGTCCATGAAGGGCGTTGGGGCTGCAATGGATACCGCAAGCACCCAGTCACTCCAGGAATTCGCCGGCCTCACAGGCGGCAGGTATTATCGAAGCGACGCCGTGGGCGAGGCCATCCAGCACGCCATGTCGGATTCCCGCGCCAATTACCAGCTGGCCTATTATTCCGCATCGCAAGCTGTGGACGGAAAATATCACAAACTGCGCGTGACTAGCCCCCGGAAGGACGTGCGCTTACATGCCGAAGAGGCATCCTATTCCGCCTTGCCTCCCATCCCGCCGGGCGACCAGGAACGCAACAACCTGGAAATCGCCGCGCATAGTCCGTTTGACTCGAACGGCATCAGCCTGAGGGCGAGTCTTTCGCCCGATCCGGAAACGAAGGGGAAAGTGGACCTCCACATCCGTATCGATCCATCGGATCTGCTGCTCGATCAGAGGCAGGATCGCCGTACCGGAAAAATCGCCATTCTGTTTGCCGTGTATTCAGAGAAGGGCTTCGAACAGTCCAGTTCCCCAATGCCCAGTGAAGTCAGCCTGACTCCCGAACAGTATGAGAAATCGGTACGCGATGGCCTGGCCTTCCGCCAGTCAATTGCGCTCGGTGCGGCGGTCCGTAGAATCCGCGTGTTTGTGGTTGACCGCCAACTGGGCACCATCGGCGCCGTAACAATTCCGCGGTAGGGCGGGCTTTCAGCCTGCGGAGGACTTCAGTCCGACAAAAAACTAACTTAAGGTTTTTACTTCCACCCCGCCAAATCCGCGCCCTTCGGCGCAACCCCGCGCATATAATCCGCAAACACCCGAACAAAGTGCGTCATCATAGGCACGCCCTTGGGAACCTCACCCACATAGCAATGCGGCTCGTTATTCCCGAACTCAAAACTGCCGCCATAGTATGGACCCTTCCCAGGCCGCTTGGTGCTCTCCAGAAAGTCCTGCATGCGATGCGCCGCCGCATCCAGATAGAACGTGTCCTTCGTCCCCATCGTCACATGCAGCTTGCCCATCAGGCGCGGACCCAGCCGCTCCCAATCGCGCTCCAGCAGGGCGGTCAGATCGAAGTGCTCACGCCAATACTTGGCCACCGCCGGATCGATCGCGCCGGTCTCGGCATTCCAAAGTTTCGCCGGATACCCATCGGCATCCGTTGGTCCGAACGTGGCATGAAACGCGTCCATCTGTCCGCCTGACCGTCCGCGCGTCCCCAGCACAGCCTCCTGCCGGCTGAATGATTCCATCGTCGCCAGAATGTGATCGTCAGGCAGTCGCCCCAGCAGTTTCGGAAACCGTTCAAACGGCCCCTCGTCCCAGTACGCGTTGCTGTCCTTATAGACATCGATCGTCTGGAACGTGTGGAAGTCCACCGGATCGGGACAGAACCCCCACGCGCCGCCGAAGTAATCGGGGTAGAAGATCTGCTGCGCCAGCGTCATCCATCCGCCGGTCGATCCGCCGAACACCACGCGCGACCACGCCTCGCCGATTCCGCGGAATCGCCGTTCAATCTCCGGATAGAGTTCCTGCGTCAGCGCGTCGCCATACGGGCCGGCATTGGCCGTGTTCACGCCATACGAATCGTCGTAGTACGGCGTGGCGTGGCGCGTCACCACCATCAGCATGCGAGGCAACCGCCCCGAAGTCCAATCCTGGAAGAACTGATAGGCTCCCGCGCCTCTTCCCTCGGCAGGGGTCTCTCTGAATCCATTAAAGTCGCTTGGAAAATGCCCCTGCATATACGCCACCGGATAATGCGCCGTGCTCGTATCGAAGTCGCGCGGCACCAGCACGCTCGCCTCCAGAAAAATCGGCCGCCCCCAGAACTCCGTCAGCAGCTTGCTCTGTAACCGCACCTGCCGTATATACTTCGTGTCTTTCGGAGGCTCGATGGGCGGTATCGTTTCGGTCAGCTCCAGTTGCACCGGCTTGCCCTCGCGCACCTCGATCTTCTGCGGCTTGCTGTACAGATTGCCCGGCGACTTGTCCCATTGTTGCCCCTCGCCGTGGTCCGCATGCAGCTTCAGCACCTTGCCATCCTTGCGATGAAACGTCTCGTATACGTTGAGCACAGCCTGCACATTGTAGGTGCCGGCAGGCAGGTCTGATAGCTTGTGCCGCGGCGAGCCAGGCGTGTCAGAGCCCATTTCCAACGTATCGCCCGGCTTCCACCCATCCACGTCCTTGCCGAAGATCTGCTGCGTCTTCAGCCCCCATGTGACTTGTGACCGTGGCTCGCCCTCCATGTTTTTCGACACAACAACGATAAGCCGGCCATCCCGCGGCGCAGCCCCGCCCAACTTCACCTGAATGAGCGGAGCCGCCGTCAGCAGGCCCGCTGAAACCATCAAAAGCAGAGAAACGCGCATGCCGCTATTATCTCGCGTCAGCCGCAAAATAGCTGGCACCCTGTAAACAGGCCGCATGCTAACATTGGAGCAGGTCAACCATGCAAACTGCCGAATCAGGATTGGTTAATCAGGAGGAAGTCCTGAAACGGGTCAAACAGCTCGAAGAGATGTTTGTCAATGATCCGGAAATCATGGGCATCACTCATCGGTTTGGACAGGATTGGAGCGGCGATGACTCGATCTTCATCGAAGTAGTTCTTAATAGGACGATCCCCGATAAAGCGGTAATTGTTCGCCTATCCCGGCAGATCCGCGATGCTCTCCTCCGCGTTGTTCGAAGCGAGGACCTCGGACTGTACTCCTACCTCAATTTTTCGAGCAGGCCTGAGAATGGTCGATAGGTTGCCTGAGGAACTCCTCGAACAGGCAAACCTACTTGTTACGCTTCCGCCAAACCAAGCCAATCTCCGCAGGGCTGTCTCAACCGCCTACTACGGGCTGTTCCACCTTCTGATTCGCTCCGCGGTCATGAAATGGAGCGATCCGCTTCATCAGGCACGAATCGCAAGGATGTTTGAACATGAGCGGATGAAAAAGATTTGCGGGGCCACGATCAAGAGCATCAGAGCAGCAATCAATCTCGATGACTCCAACTCAACGGAAGCCCGCTGCCGGACTGAGCTGATAACGGTGGCTCAGGCCTTTATCCTCCTGCAGCAGGAACGGCATAATGCCGACTACAACCTGGAAAGGCCGCTCGATCGGGCGGACGCCATGGAGCAAGTCGAAATGTCCAATTCCGCTTTTGTCTCCTGGGAAGTTGCCAGCGGCTCCGAAGCCGCCCGGGAATTCTTGTTTTCATTGCTGTTCAAAGAGAAGGAACGAACGTAGCATTTTCTCCCAGTACGTCGTTATCACCAGTTCATTCGCTCCCCGTCAGAAATTCTCCATCAGCCGAATGTTCGACTCGCGCGTGGAACGCGAAGTCGAACACCTCTGTGCCAAATCGCCGGAAAAACGTCGAGTCGCGAAACGAATCGGGCCGGTGATCCCCTGGCTCGATCATCTCGTTCAGCACATTCCAAGAGTAGATCTGGCCGGCGAAGCGCTTCCACGGATACTCGATATGCTCCACCGAAATCCGCTACGCCTCCTTATGATCGGTAATCCTTCAAAGGGCAGTTGACGACGAATTCCGGTGGTGAACCAGACTCTGCAAACTGGGGACGGACATGAATTTCCGGCGTTTTTGGCCGGAATTTCGCTGTCCGTCCCCTGTTTGCCCCGGCCAGACACCCC
>CAIRSA010000169.1 GCA_903881085.1 uncultured Acidobacteriia bacterium | reverse complement strand
CATCCCGCCAGTCGCGTAGACGAACTCACGCCGCGGCGCTGGAAGACCCTGTTCGCCGATAATCCGCTGCGCTCCGATCTGCACAACTTCCCGTGCTGAACCAGAACGCCGCGTAGTTACCGGTTACAGTCGAGGAGCCATTGCATGAATTCACCAGCAAAGCCACGCTACTTGACAAAGTCTCGCTTCAAGATCGCGGTCGAGTGTCCGACCAAGCTTTATTACACAGGCAAGCCCACTATCTACCCGGACGCCAAACAGGAAGATGACTTCCTGATGGCATTGGCCGAAGGTGGGTTCCAGGTGGGTGAATTGGCCAAGCTGATGTACCCCGGTGGTGTGGAGGTGAGCGCAAAAACGCACCAGGCACAGATCGACGAGACGACTCGGCTCCTTGAACGCGATGAGGTTACGATCTTCGAGGGGGCCATTGCCGATGATGGGCTGTTTGCACGGGTGGATGTGTTGCGCAAGACGGGCTCCCAGGTCGAACTCATCGAGGTCAAGGCCAAGTCGTTTGATTCCACCGTTCAAAATTCGTTTCGAGGCGCCCGCGGTGGCATCGACAGCGGCATGCGTCCGTACTTACAGGACGTGGCATTCCAGCGTCATGTGATGAGCCTCGCCTACCCAAACCTGCAAGTGCGCAGTTTCCTGATGCTCGCTGACAAATCCAAGACTTGCTCCGTTGACGGTTTGAACCAGCGCTTCAAGATTCGGCGACAGGATGGTCGCCCGGTGGTCACCGTGGCGCCAGGCACCGACGCCGGCGCTGTTGGCGCTCCGGTGCTGACCGCAGTAAATGTCGACGAATTCGTCGATGAGATTCTGCGCGAGCCTCTGTCCGTCCCCGGCGCGAACGGACTTCTGGCCGACTTGGCGCAGGACTGGGCAGAAAGGTATCGAACCGACCGCTTGATACCACCCACCGTCGGAGCCCATTGCGCCAAGTGCGAGTTTCATACCACATCGCCAAGCGCGGGGCTCCAAAGCGGCCTGCACGAGTGCTGGAAGATTGCGAAGGGTTGGTCGGAAAGTGACTTCGCCACAGGGAGCGTCCTGGACCTGTGGAATTTCAAGGGAAAGCAAAAGTTGATCGATGCCGGCGTGCTGCGCCTTGACAAAGTGACGAGGGAACACCTCAAATACAAAGAAGGCATCGAAGGGCTGAGCCGAAGTGAACGGCAGTGGATGCAGGCATCGGGGCGATGGCCCGGCGACACAGGTTTTTACCTCGACACTGCGTTGATGCGCCGGCAAATGGCGAGTTGGATCTTTCCGCTGCACTTCATCGACTTCTAGACATCCCGAGTGGCGATCCCCTTCTTTGATGGTCAGAGGCCCTATGCCAATATTGCATTTCAGTTCTCGCACCATACCGTGCAAGCCGACGGACGGATTGAGCACAAGAGTCAGTTCCTCAGCGCGGCACCCGGTGTAAATCCGAACTCCGAATTTGTCAGAAGACTAGACGCGGCGTTGGGATCGGTCGGCACCGTGTTCATGTGGTCCCCGCACGAGAACACCACACTCAATGCCGTGCTCGACGAATTGCTGCAGGATTCCAATCCGCCGACTGACGCGGAGCGGCTCACGGAATTCATTCTTGGCCTGACATCCAAAAAAGAGGATGGACGCGTCGGTCAACGGTCCATGGTGGATCTGTGCCGCCTGGCGGAGAAGACATTCTTCCATCCGGCTACGAAGGCGAGCTGTTCAATCAAGAAAGTATTGCCCGCAGTGATGCAGTCATCCGACTACCTTAACGGAAGTTTTCAAGCTACTTGTCGCATGAGTGGTTTGACTGTATCTGGTCTTCTGATTTGAGTTTTTGAGTCGGATTTTTCCTTTTTTTCGAAGGTTTCTGGGTTGAGATGGACCACGTCGACGCGACGCCAGTTGCGAGT
>CAIRSA010000168.1 GCA_903881085.1 uncultured Acidobacteriia bacterium | reverse complement strand
GCTCGGTTAGTAGCAGGCAACCGCTAGCCGAGCCGCGCACGTCAGTAAGCGGTTTTGGCTCATCCTAATTTCCGTGGAGGTCAGGATGTCTGCATTTGTATTCCTTGGCCGAAAGCCCGCCAGCTAGACGGCCTCGCCAAGAGAGCTATGCCATCAGCGAGGAGCTCCAACCTATGTGCAAAATTCAAGATTTCAGCATCAGAAGCTTCGTTTTGCGGCGATGCTCCGGCAGACACGTTGCTGGCAGGGGGCAAGAGAACAGAGTGATCCAATGGGGGGACTTCAACCGCGCCGCGCTGCATCTGAACGCGCGGCCCCAAGTTGGGTTGCGAGCCAAGCGCGGGCGAACTTCCAATCCCGCTTCACCGTAATTTCAGAGACCCCCAATTCCTCGGCGATCTCCTTCTCCTCCAGCCCACCGAAGAAGCGCAACTCCGTAACCTGCGCCGCGCGTGGATCGATCAGTTCCAACTGCCGCAGCGCTTCATCTATCATCAGGAGGTCGTCATACGAGCAGGGCACGAGCGGATTGGCCTTATCGATCGAGACTGTTATGACTCCGCCACCGCGACGTCCGGCGGAATGGGCCCGCGCGTGATCTAGTAGAATCCGCCGCAGCGTACTTGCCGCCACCGCAAAGAAGTGCGCGCGGCCACGCCAATCCGGAGGGCAAGCGCTATTCAGCCGTAAATACAGCTCACTCAGGAGAGCTGTCGGCTGCAATGTGTGATCCTTGCGCTCTGCGCGAAGCATGCGCGATGCGATGCGATGCAGATCGCTATAAAGAGTGGCAATCACGGGCGCCGGACCGGCCGCCTCACCGCGAGTCCATTCGTGCAACATGCGCGTGATAGAGTTATCATCCGGGTGTGAGATCTTATTTCCCAAATTGACATGATACCTGAACGGAAGAAATTACGCTTTTACTTGTGAGGTCAGATCTTTAGTGCCAGGTAGCTCGACCATTGACCAAATCCGGCAGAATAAGTTGAGGAGCCTGTTCGAGGCCGCTTCCAACGAGCAGGGCTCTGAGCGCGAAACCGTTCTCACACGCGGCTGCGAAGGGGACGAGGAGTTACGAGCGGTTGTCGAAGCGTTGTTAGATGCAGATGTTAGCGATTGCCCGGTGTTAGATACTTCGCTTAAGGCTTTCGCCCCGGAACTAACTCCCCTCTCTGCCGGGGATTGCATTGGCGGTTATCGCCTGATTCGCCAGTTGGGCGCAGGCGGCATGGGAACGGTGTATCTGGCAAGCCATGAGGGCCGGTGCGGTAAGTTCGCGGTAAAGGTTGTGAGCTGGCTCTCGCCGGATATCTGGCATCGTTTTGAGCGCGAGCGGGCCATCCTCGGCGCGCTGAACCATCCGAATATCGCCCGTCTGATCGATTCCGGCATCGCCGCCAATGGTACTCCGTACCTGGTGATGGAGTATGTGGATGGGCAACATATCCAGCGATATTGCAGGGACCTGCAGCTTTCCACCGATGGCAGAATTCAGTTGTTCCGCCAGGTATGCTCGGCCGTCAAGTATCTTCATCAGCACTTGGTGGTTCACCGCGATCTGAAACCTGGGAACATTCTGGTCACTGCCGATGGGCAAGCGAAACTCTTAGATTTTGGAATCGCCAAGTTGCTCGAGGCGGATGACCAGGGCGAGCCTTCGCCGAAGACTCTTGCCGGCATGATGACCCCCGAGTATGGTAGCCCGGAGCAGGTGCGGGGAGGACAGATAACCACGTTGTCCGATGTCTATTCGCTCGGAGTGGTCTTGTTCGAGATTCTCACGGGCGCCAATCCCTTCGCCGCGGACGGGCAGTGCGTGCATGAGCACATGCGGCGGGTCTGCGAAGATGACCCGCCGCGGCCAAGCTCCATCGTCAAAGCGAGTGATCCGGGCCGCAGGCTTAGGAGCGAAATCGATAACATACTGCTCACCGCATTGCGCAAGGAGCCGGAGCGCCGTTATGCGTCCGCCGAGGCCCTGGAAGAAGACCTGCGGCGATATCTGGAAGGGCTGCCCGTACTTGCCGCTGGAGATTCATTCCCTTACCGGGCGCGAAAATTTGCAGCTCGGAATAAGCTGTCTGTTGTGGCTGCCATCGGCATATCGGTGCTTCTCGCCGGAGGGATTGCGGCAACTGCATATCAGGCACAGATTGCCAGGACCGAGCGCGCGCGGGCCGAGGCGCACGCCGCCATGGCCGACGAGCAACGGATGCGCGCGGAACGGTTCGCAGCCGAGGCTGAGCGGGAACGGGCCAGGGCGCAACGCCGTCTCGATCAATTGGAGACTCTGGCCAGGAATTCCGTGAGCGTGTACGCGTCCTCCGCCCAGAGCGGCCGCGAATATGACGCTTCCCGGATGATCGCGCAAAACGCACGTGACTCACTGGCGATCCTGGGCCAGGAGGGCAAGCTCAATCCACAAATGGAGCCATTGGTAGCCGCGACATTGGAGACCCTTCAGAACTTCCGCCAGGCCGGCGACCTCTCCTGGCAGGTGCCCCGCGGATGGTCTGCCAATGGCGATGCCTCCCAGTATCGGGTGGCCACGGAGCAGAAGACTCCGGGAGTCGGCAAACCGGTCCTGTTTCTGCGTTCCATCGTGCCCAAGCCGCGCGGCAACATTGCAATTTCGCAGAGATTCTCGGCTACGGCATTTCGTGGCGGCCATGTCCGCTGGACCGGCTACCTGAGAGGGGAACAGATCACCGGACTCGCGGGCTTCGGCCTGTGGGTATTTTCCCCAGGTGCCAATGGGGTGTTCCACCTTCCGGTAGACATTTCAGGAACGGCGCCAAGAAGGCAATTTGAACTAGTTACCAAGGTCCCATTAGAGGCTGAGTTTATCGAGTTCCGTATTTTCCTGACTGGTCCGGGCACTTTACGGGCGGATGACTTTGCGTTCGAAAGAGTGGATCCAGCCGCGCCAGAGTTGCGGCTTGGCGAACCGCATAACCTAAGCTTCAGCGAGCCACTTAAGGGAGCCAAGTAGGGAGAGTTACGAATGGGAACCAGAATCATCGCAATCGCGGTAGTCCTGATGGTTGAAGGGTCCATCGCGCTTTATTCAGCCCCGCCGGCCGGCTGGTTCATGGCGGGCAACAAGCCGACGGACTACGATGCGAGCGCGGATCCGGCCGCCACTTACCTGGAGCAGCCAAGTATTTTAATGAAGTCGATCCGGCCTACCGCGGAAGGCTTCGGCACCATGATGCAGTGCTTCCGTGGTCAGCAGTATCTTGGCAAGCGGATTCGCTTCAGCGCCAATGTGAAGTCCACGGGTATCGATGCGCCGGGCGATTGGGCGGGCCTGTGGTTCCGGTCCGACAAGAACAAGCAATCCGTGGCCTTCGATAACATGGCGGACCGTCCCATCAAAGGGACAACGCCATGGCGAAACTACGAGGTGGTGCTGGACGTGCCGGCCGATTCCACGGGAAGTTGTTTCGGTATTCTGCTGCATGGTTCCGGCGCGGCATGGATCAATAGCATCAAGCTGGAAATCGTCAGCAACAGCGTGCCGGTTACAGGGCGTTCGCAAACCGCTGTTCCGGACAGACCAACGAATCTCGGATTCCAGAATTAAACGAAAAGACGGATTTTATAAATCAAGACTTAGGAGCTATAGATGAACATCAGGTATTTGTGTGTCCTTTTCGCCATTCTCGCCGTGCCGGTGAATGGCCAGACCATCGCCCGCCAGAGTATCTCGACATTGTTAGACTTTGAGGCCAACTCGGCTGGTCCGTACTGCCCCTACGGCTGGTTTTGCAGTGTTGACGGTACCGTCTTCGTCGACAACCAGGTGTTCCATGGCGGCAAGTATTCGGCCCGCATTGAACGCACCGCTACCAGCCCATCGACCTTTACCACGATCACACTCTCTCTCCCCATCGATTTCGCCGGTAAAACAATCCAATGGCGAGGTTGGGTCAAAACGGAAAACGTGAGCAGCAGCGGAGCAGCTGCGTTGTGGCTGCGCGAAGATTCGTTCGGCAGTTCGCTGCAGTTCAACACTACCCAAGGTTTGAATATCAATGGAACCACGGACTGGAAGCAGTTCTCGATAAGCGTTCCCGAACAGCCTGCGGGACAATCGTTAAGCTTTGGGTTCCTCCTTGTTGGCTCGGGCAAGGCGTGGGTTGACGACTTGGAACTGCTGGTAGACGGCGTGCCGATCGCCAAAGCTCCGGACCAGCCGATTTCCAGCTTCAATTCCGACCACCAGTTCGATTCCGGCTCGGGTGTGAGGATCTCTACCCTTTCGGAGGCGCAGATCAAGAACCTGGCGACTCTGGCCAAGGTATGGGGATTCCTGAAATACCATCACCCTTCCGTAACCTCAGGCTCGCATCAATGGGATTACGAGCTGTTACGGACCATTCCCCAAGTGCTGCAGGCAAGCGATAGCACGGGAGCAGCTACTGCGATTGCAAACTTGATCTCAAAGCTTGGTTCCGTTCCGCAATGCACGGATTGCGCCTCACCCCGCTCCGCCAACGTTTACATGAATCCGGATCTGGATTGGATCTCCGACACGACCTTGCTTGGTGCGAACCTCAGCCAGACGCTACAGGCTGTCTATAAGAACCGGCCAGCGTCGGGGACCCAGTTCTTCGTCTCAATCGCTTCGGCGAGCAATCCATCGTTTGACAACGAACCCTCTTATGGTGCGGTACGGTTTCCCGATGCAGGCTTCCAACTCCTGTCCCTGTTCCGATTCTGGAACATGGTGCAGTATTACTATCCCAACCGCGACATCATGGCAGACGATCCCGCCACTGCCCCCGGCTATTGGGACGGGGTTCTCACCGCTTCGGTTCCCAAGATCGCATTGGCCAATACCAGCTTGGCGTATCAGCAAGAGATGATCCGGTTCATCGGAATGATCCATGATACCCACGCGAACTTGTGGACCTCCCTTTCCGCACGTCCTCCCATTGGCAGCTGCCAGTTGCCGGTGAATGTCCGCTTCGTGGAAGGGCTTCCTCTGGTGGACCGCTATACATCCAAATCCTCCACCCCGCCAGCCGGGCTCCAGTTGGGAGACGTGATCGAGCAGATGGACGGCGTGGCCGTCACCGACCTGCTCAAACAATGGCGTCCGTTCTACGCCGATTCCAATGAGGCCGCGCGCTTGCGCGATGTCGGACTGGCGATGACGCAAGGCCAGTGTGGACCGGCCGCCGTTGTGGTGCGCCGCGGCGGAGTCAGCTTGAACGTCTCCGCTGCCCGCGTGGCAACTTCGAGTCTCGACCTAAGCGCGGTCTACACGCACGACCGTTCTGGTCCGGCTTTTCAGCTGCTTTCAAAGGACGTGGCCTATATCAAGATCAGCACGGCGGTAGCCGCCAGCGCGGGCTCGTACATCAATGCCGCGGCGGGGACCAAGGGGCTGATCATCGACATCCGGAATTATCCGTCGGATTTCCTGCCTTTCGCTCTAGGCCAGCTGCTCACTCCCAAACAAACCAACTTTGTTCGATTCACCCAAGGGGATTTGGTGAATCCGGGCACCTTTTACTGGCAACCGCCACTCGCGCTTACTCCGCAATCGCCGCAGTATTCCGGCAAGGTGGTGATTCTCGTGGATGAGGTAACGCAGAGCAGCGCCGAATACCACGCGATGGCGTTCCGATCCGCGCCCGGCGCCGTAGTCCTCGGCAGCACTACTGCCGGTGCAGACGGAAATGTCTCCACAGTCCCGCTGCCTGGCGCCTTGAGTTCTTACATCAGTGGCATCGGTGTTTTCTATCCTGACAACCGCCCCACTCAACGCGTGGGTATCATCCCCGACGTACCAGTTTCCCCTACGATCCTTGGTATTCAGAACGGCAAGGACGAACTGGTGGACGAAGCTATCCGGATCATCACCGGCACAGCGCCAGACCGGCCGGTTGTATCCTTGGTGGCCAACGCGGCCAGCGAAACCCCGGTGATCGGACCGAACACCTGGGTTGAAATCAAGGGAACAAACCTGGCGCCTGCAGGGAGCAAGCGGATTTGGCAGGCCAAGGACTTCGTGAACGGCAACATGCCTGTGAATCTGGATGGCGTGAGCGTCACCGTTAACGGCAAGAGCGCATATGTCTACTACATCAGCCCCACCCAGGTGAACATACTAACTCCCCCGGACGCGATCGCAGGCCCGGTGCAGATTGTCGTCTCGAATAGCGGTTCCATCAGCTCGCCATTTGCCGCAAAGGCACAGGCGGTCGCACCGGCATTTTTCACTGCGAGCGGGAACTACATCCTGGGGCAGCATGCCGACTACAGCCTGATCGGTCCGGCATCGTTGTCCGTGCCCGGGGCGCCCTTCACTCCTGCGAAACCCGGGGAGACGGTGATCTTCTACGCCACCGGCTTTGGGCCGCCGAACGCGACGCTGGTGGCCGGTTCGCAAGTGCAGACGGGAAGTCTGTCTCCCTTGCCTGTTGTCAAGATAGGGGCGAATACCGCGGCAGTTACTGCGGCCGTGATGACCGCTCCGGGGCAGTATCAATTGAACGTCGTGGTGCCGTCAAACACAGGCGATGGCGACCAACCGATATCGGCGACTGTCAATGGCATCAACACTCAAAGCGGGCTGTTGCTGACGGTAAAGCAGTAGGACCGCTCAAGGGGAACAGTCCTTGCCGCCCTGCGCGTGCCGCAGGGCGCAGGCAGAGTGATAGGAAAGCCATGATTGTCTTTGCAAGGGTTTGCATTCCAGCATTGATGAACATCCACCCTAACAAGTGAATGAACTCACTGAGAGAGACGGTGCGGGTGTTCATGTGGGTGGCCGGAAAGTGCTTCCTGTTTCCCGTGATGAGGATGAACGCGGTGCCCGACAACGCACATTCGTTGGCCCGTTTGTCAGATTCGTCACGGGAAATGTCCAGCGTCGTGGTTAGTTGGAGATTGACGTAGTTCGGCTAGGTGTCAGATGGAAATGAACTACCAAATTTGGCATCGGTTGCAAGCAACGTGCTCATCACCTGCCGGGTGACTCGCATTGCGGGCCGTCTCGCGTGGGGCAAACCG
>CAIRSA010000167.1 GCA_903881085.1 uncultured Acidobacteriia bacterium | reverse complement strand
CTCGCAACTGGCGTCGCGTCGACGTGGTCCATCTCAACCCAGAAACCTTCGAAAAAAAGGAAAAATCCGACTCAAAAACTCAAATCAGAAGACCAGATACAGTCAAACCACTCATGCGACAAGTAGCTTGAAAACTTCCGGCTCTGGCAGCCCCATATCGTCGATTCTCTCGCCGAGCTGCTGCGCCAACACCAGTCCGGTGGCCGGAGCCTGGGCATCATCCGGCCCGATCCTGACAGCCTGCGGTTTTCTTGGAAGGCCGCAGATGCCGAAGAGCAGGACGATGCACGCAGCATCCAGGCCTCACTCTTCGAGGCGCCGCTCCGGCCCCTCAAGCCCACGGAGTTCTCGTTCTACTAACGCTTCCGCTCCGGCGAGCAGGAACACACCCAGTCGATCCAGGACTGGGAGGTGCAGGCCACTTACCTCAACTACCTCAAGCAGTACGGCTCGCGCGACAAGGCGCTCGAGATGATGGCCAACGAGTACGGCGCCAACATCCCGACCCGGAACCTGCATTTCATCATGGGCAACATGGCCAAGCGTCCCTGGCAGTTCATCGTCATCGGGCTGCTGCGTTCCGGACTCGATCCGGCAGAGCTCGCCAAGCAGGGCGCGCTATTCTGAGCAATCAATTACCAGGCAGAGTTCACTCGCTGCACGCCGCAACAATATCTGAACCGGTAATGTGATATTCCATCGCATCGAGACTTGCTAGCCGAAAATTCCGGTCATGGAGAACGCTGCGAAAATCGAACGCGCGCGTCGGCCCCACGTAGATTCCGACGATGCCTTTCGAATAGGCATAGTGGAACAAATACTTTGGGGCGGCATCGAAAACCATCCACACATCACTATTGTGTAGTGCTGATACGATCTTTGGCGGATACCTGAGGCGTTTATATTCTCCCAGCTCGGCGTCGTTGCACTTGCGAAAATAGGAGAATGCAAATCCGTGACGGTCAGTTAGGCATACCTGCAACTCGTCACTGCAATCGTACAGCTTGGCGCCTCGCGAGCGCGGTGAGCGAAGAACCCCAGTCTGTGTATTAAACTCGATTGCGCTTCCATTTGATGCCGTAAAAGTAGCGTGAAGACCCAAGTGGTCAGACGGTGCCGATCGCGCCGCTGCCGCAGAAGACAGCGCCACAAGCAGAATGAACATTTGCTTACCGCGCATCATTCGCAGCCACCCGGTATGGAACAGTCAAACGGAGCGCCGACCGCTCCCGACATTCGACTGCCCGCAGAACTCGCGCCCTGTTCGCGCGGCCATGAAATAGTCGGCGTCACCGGATATTTCTGGGTTAATGCCTCTCCAAAATGAGTCACGTGACCGAGCTCATGGAATGTGAGCGTGCTCAAGCCAACTGACGGCGCCTCATTGCGTGCGGTCGCCGCATTAGCGTAAGCCGACACGGCCCCAGGTGTGAGTTCACTTCGCCCTGAAAAGGAGTCTCCATTCCAGGTACCGCCGGTGCCACCGCCGGCGCCTCCATTGTTAAAGCTCTTGTTTGTCACAGAAAATGATGTCCCGTTCCAAACAGCCTTGATCTCCT
>CAIRSA010000166.1 GCA_903881085.1 uncultured Acidobacteriia bacterium | reverse complement strand
TGTCGATCAGCGCCAGAAACTGTCTGATGTAAACCGGCTTTATCGGTCGCTTCGCCGGAACCGATACGATCTCGCGAACTCCCGAAGCGCTGAAAATCACGTGGCTGCCGCCGTGACCTGGTTTTCGCCAGCCGACACCATTTTCCTCCGCCACCGACTGCAACTCGTCGATGCGCCACCCATTCTGAGTTCTACGCATCTTCTGGAGAGTTTTGCCGGCTGCGGACACAAACATATGATACCGCATACGGTACCCGAATAGATGAGCCCGCCAGCGTAATTAGGTCCTGCCTGACAGGTGCCAATTGGCCCCACAGGTCGTTTTCATGACGCCGGGTCGAGATGCCTCCGCCCACCGGCACCCGCCCCGCAGCAACCAAAAAATCAACGGGTTACCAGCGAACGGACTTACGTGAGGCTATGCTTCCCGGCTAGCGGGCTGTGTTCGCTACCTGCGAGCGGACAGCTTGCAGGTAAGCTTCCCGCACATCCCAGCGGCCGGTATCTGTGGCGGTGGGCCAGGCGCTCAGTGAGACGACCACGATCGTGCTATCGGGCGTGGCGAACGATCTTCCAACAAAGCTCGACCACGGCATCCGCTTCCGGGTCGCAGGCGATTCGCAGGACACGGTAGTCCGGTATCCGGGAACGCCCGTCCATAAAGAGGTGTTGCGCCTTCGCCCGCCGCTCCGGGGCGATTCCTGGGTCGCGCTCGTGGGGCCTGGCAGCAACAACCATCACACCGCCGGCGTCCTGCAATTTGAGGGGCGCAACCTTGTCCCGCAGCGCTTCGCCATCGACTTTGTGAGAGCCTACGACGACGGCCAACTGGTCCATGGGGGCCCTGAGGATGTGCACAACTATCGATGTTACGGCGCCGAGGTTTTTGCCGTCGCCGACGCCCGCGTCATATTCGTGCGCGATGACATTCCCGATAACCCGGGGCAGGCGAAGGCCAACGCGCTGCCGGATACCCTCGCCAATCTAGGCGGAAATCGAGTGGTTCTCGATCTGGGCGGCGGCAAGTTCGCGAGCTACATGCACCTGCAGCCGCAGTCGATACGGGTGAAAGTGGGAGAAAACGTCCGTGTGGGTGACGTGCTGGCGTTCGTGGGGAATTCGGGCGCGCCCACTCCGCATCTGCATTTTCAGATGAATGACGGGCCGGGGCCGATGATCTCTGAAGGACTCCCTTACGTATTTGACTCGTTCGTGCGGGACGGGAAGGAGGTCGCCGATCAGATCCCGCTAAATGGCTGGGTGGTCGGATTCAAGAGCGCAACTCAACAACGCTAGCAGGAAACTTCGACCGCCAACCTGCTAGACCAAGCCTGGCGGTTGACGGGCCACCTCCCGGAATTTATTCCGGATTCCCTTGGCGAGTACGAGACGTGGCCAGCCTGGGTACCCAGTCTGGATTGCCGGGCCGGTTTGGTGCGGATGCAATTGCCCTGCGGTCACTTGATGCGGTTCGAGCGTCCGCCGTCTTAGGCCACCAAAGTTCGAAACGCGTCCAGACTGGGGAGGCAAATATCAACTCCAAAACCTGGGCCTATCTGATTAATTTCTTTAGGCACGTTTCTTCTGGATTGGCCCAGCTTGACAGTGACCCCGGTGTGGACTCGAACTCTTTTTCCGACTAGCTTGCGCCAAGCGAATCGGTGCTGGTCCACTACGCGTGCCAACCTCCAGGTTGCCTAAGGCCGCCCGCAACCTGACTAGGCGAGCCGAACCATCTTCACCTAACAGGCTCGATCTCTTCGGTAGAATATGTCTGGATATGGATGCTATGTATGCCGCGCACGACGAGGTCTATGTGTACGCGATGGGCCGCCCCGGATTCATCCTGCAACATGTGGTGGACGCGTTCGCCGTGTAGACCGCGGATAGCCACAGCAAGCCGATCGGCGTTGTGTTCGGTTTGGTTGGCCTTTTTCTCCGCGTCGAGAAGGGGTATTCCGGCCGGCAGGTTCAAGAGGCGCACTGGAAGCTCGGACTTCGAAAACGAGAGTGGCCTGGAGTTTGCTTGCAAGAGAATCGGGGCAGCATGACGATCGCAGATGTGCTGTCAGCACCGGACGGGCCGGAGCGCGATCTGGCGATCGACAATTGGTGTCGAGTCGTTTGGAATGCTTGTGCCAACAATCGCGACACCATCATCGCCCTCCTGCGGGAGCACCAGATCGCGTAACCGTCCGCGGTTTCATCAGCAGCACTGCCGGCAAGAAGCTCGGACTCATGGTCATCTCGTCCCACACAGACGACGGGCGACGTTGCTACCGCAATCGCAGTAAGCCGGAACAGGAGCGCACTTCATTGGTACACAACAGCGGAGCAAGAAACGCGCACACCTTTCCCAGGAACTGGGTGGGGTAGCAACGTTACAATGGACTCCATGCTCAGATTCGCACTCCTTTTGGTGACGGCCGGATTTCTTAAAGCGCAACAAACACCGGACGGCCTGTATGCGGTCTTCCAAACGTCCAAGGGCGTGATTAGGGCGAAGCTCTGGGAGAAAGATACGCCGGTAACGGTGGAGAATTTTGTGGCGCTCGCGCAAGGAACGAAGGCGACCGTGGATCCTAAGACCCGGCAATTGATAAAGCGCCGATTGTACGATGACATCACCTTTCACCGGGTGGTGCCTGGGGAGATGATCCAGGCAGGGGATCCAACGGGGACGGGGACGCACAATTGCGGAATCAAGATCCAGGATGAGTTCCTGCCCGGGTTGCGTTTTGAGGGGGGAGGAAAACTGGCCATGGCGAATACGGGGGCTCAGGACTCGGGCGGCTGCCAGTTTTTCATCACCGTGGATACGATGCGAGCGTGGAGTGGGAAGTACGCGATTTTCGGGACCGTGGTGGAAGGCATGGATGTCGTCTGGCTGATAAACCACTCTCCAGTACGCGGGGACCGTCCAGTGAATCCGGTGAAGTTAATAAGTGTAACGGTGGAACGTGTGGGACCAGAACCCGTTAAGAAGGAAAAGAAGCCCAAGCGCGACAGCAGAGGCGGTCCGGGCTAGCCAAGCCGGACGCCAAAGAATTCTTGAAGAATTTTGTTCCAGAGGACTTCCCGTATTGTCTTAACTGTTGAAGCGCTGTCTCTGAACGGCCAGCTGCTCTATATCTTCAAGGAAGGGGATACAAATGGTTAAGCGAATCGTGATTTTGCTCGTTGCTGCCGGTCTGCTGCTTGCCTCCGGTGGAAGTGGAAGCGGTGGAGGTACAGGTGGAGGCGGAGTTGGCGGCGGAGGTGGCGGCAGTTGCTCCTACATCTCCAGTTTTTCGGCGAAAGGGACACGTTCTCCTTATGGAAGTACGCTCGCCGACATCCAGGTTGCATATACCCTGACGGCTTGCAGCGCGGGGTTTGTGCCGAGTACGACGATCACCGTGACCCGCGTGGACAGCGGCGTGGTGGCTTGGACCAACACCTTCGGGGGGATGGCGGTGACCACGGGCCACTACGGATGGCTGCCGGTCAACACGACGTACCAGGTGGACATCAAAGTGACGGACGCATCGACAGGCGCTGTCGTGGAAACGCGCTCGACCACTGCGACAACTCCGGCTGGCAAAACGACCTAGCTCGCCTGGCCTCGCGCCGAACTGCATCATCCCCACTGAATACGGTTCGGCGCGGGCCGTCATCAACCAAAGAAATTCCAGGGAGTTCCTATGTTTCCAAAGCTCTGCTCAATGGTCTTCGCAGTGGCTGCATTTTCCTTAACTGCTTCGGCGCAACGCGGAACGGCCTCGCTCAACGGCGCAGTCGTCAACGGAATCACCGAACAACCCTTGCGCGATGCCGAAGTCTCGTTACAGAGGGAGGGCGGCGCGGAACGTCTGCTTGTTACGTCGACTGTCTCCAACGGGGCTTTTCAATTGAGCGGAGTGGAACCAGGGCGATATATCCTGTTTGCCTCGCGCTCCGGCTATGAGCCAGGCAACTACACCTCATCGGGAAAGAACGCGGGCCGGGGAGCGGTATTGCATGTCGCCGAAGGCGCGGCGATCAAGGCTCTCACGATCCGGTTGAACCCGATGGCCGCAGTTTCGGGTCGAGTGATGGATGAGCAAGGCGAGCCGATGGCGCACGTATCTGTGGAGGCGAAGCGCTATGTTTATTTCCGCGGCCGTAAACAGATGATCGCCGCAGGACAGGCGTCCACCGACGATTTAGGTGAGTATCGAATCTTCGGCTTGGCCAGGGGCGCATACATGGTTCATGCCCAAGCGCAGGTAGGAGGTCAGCCAGTGGCGGGACGAACATTCTCCTACACTCCGGTCTACTATCCCAACTCGCTGAAACCCGAATCGGCCGTTCCACTTGCGCTTGCCGCTGGACAACTCCAAAGGGGTATTGATTTCACGCTGCAGAAGGTGCAGACGTTTTCCGTGCAAGGACATGTTGCCGGCGCCGGTCCGGGCACAATGGTATATCTGGCCCCGAAAGGCCCGGACGGCGCGGCCGATATGCAGGAGAAGCGGCCAGTCAGCTTACGTGACGGGCACTTCGAAATCCCTTCTGTGATTCCTGGATCCTACGTGCTGGCGGCCGATCAATTTGGCGACGCAGCCGGTAGCGCCCGTGTTGGCATCGAGATTCGCCAGGAGAATGTGCGTGGCGTGGAACTGACGTTGGTTCCCATGGCGCCCGTTTCCGGACGGGTGACATTGGAAGGCCCCGCTGTGGCGGAATTGGCAAAGGGAATGAGGATGCGGGTGGGATTGGAATCGCGGCATGACGGCTTCGTTGTTGCACAGGCGGAGCCCGATAACAGCGGCCGCTTCCAGTTCAAAGGCGTGGTCCCAGGGAACTACAGACTGGCCGTTTCTAACGTTCCAGCGGGACTTTATGTGAAGTCGCTACGGGCGGGCGACGCCGATATTAGCCAAAACGGCCTGGACCTTTCGCAAGGCGTTTTCGGCGCCGAACTCAATGTCGTGATGAGTGCGGAAGGGGGCGCTCTCAAAGGCGCCTCTCTGAACGCAACCGGCACTGCGGTTGCTGGCGTTCAGGTGGTCGCCATCCCAGTCGAATTAAGCCGCGAGACGAAGCAAACCGTGAGCGACCAGGCGGGTCACTTCGAAATCAAGGACCTCGCACCGGGCGAATATATGGTGCTGGCGTTCGAAGACCTGGAACGCGGAGTCGAAGAGGACGGTGATTTCATGAAGCGCTTTACGGCGAAAGCCTCGCGAGTCTCGGTCACCGATCGGAGTACGGCAACAGTTGACCCCCTGGTTGTCCCTGCCGAACAGAGCCGGATCGCTCCATAGAGCCGAGGTTTCAAGTCTCTATCGTTCCGAGGACCTGGTTCCGGCCGCGTTCAAATCATTGTCAGCCGCTGCTCCATCCAGTCCGAAAGCTTGAGACCCTGACGCGCAATGTTACCGGCAAAACGGAGGACCGGTCATTTGCACGAGGTCGTAGTGCCAGCGCGTCACCGCCAGAACGATGGCTTCGTGTGCGCGCAACTGCGCCAAGCCGCGCCCCCCGAAGACGCTGCTAACGCCGTGTGCCCGGTATGGCGAGAGCCAACTCTCGAAGACGCGTCGCGTCGCTCAATTCCATGTGCGTGCCCTGGTAGAATTCCGGGACTGCACGAGCACAGCTCACCTTTCGGTGACCCCATCAAGGACTCGAACCCACTGAGGAATCGTGATCGCGATCGCTCGGAATCCGCAGGTGACCATACGCTGTGCGGCCGGCATCAAAATTTCGCCGTTTTTCGTTCTTTATCGACGGTGAACGTGGTTCCAAGGTACGCGGGCCAGCAGGCTATGATTGACGCATATGAAGACGGGACACATGCTGCCGTTGATCGCGCTCAGTGTTGGGGGCGCTAGCTCAGGAGCGGAAGATCGCAGCAATCGACTTCTTCGGACATCAAGGCCTCGATGTCAGTGCCGAGCGGGAAGCCCTGCCGTTTGAAGAGGGCGCGGTGGCACCGAAGGGATTTGGGCGGTGGAAGGCTAGTGTGCGGAAAGCGGTCTTGTCGGCCACCGGTCGCGAGTCGACGGATCAGGCGTTCGTCTGCTGTTGGAATGGCGACTGGGTCGTCTATGCCGGGGTGCACGGCCCTTCCGTTTTCGACCCCAAGCTTAAGGCTTCGCCGATTGGCTAAGTCCGCCTTGCCGAGGAATTCATGAAGTTGGATCGCAAGTTCAACCGTGCCTGGGAAGAGAGCGTAAAAGCAGGAAGGCCCGATAGCTTGGATTCGCAGTGGCGCGCGATGCGCGATATGGCGCCGAGGCACGAGTCCGCGCTTCTGGACGCAGCTATCAATGCGGCAGATTCGGCACATCGAGCCGCAGCGATCTTTGCCATAGGACACGCATTGGAGCCATCGGCTTCCCGGTTGGCCGTCTTGCTCGATGCCGCTCACGATCCTAACAGCACTGTGCGGAACAATGCTGTCCGAGGCTTAGGGGAATGGGCACACCGGCATCCAGAGTGGCGCACAAAGATGCCACCGGATATCGGAATCGGCATGGTTCGCTCCGGCACGTGGTCTGATCGGAACAAGGGGGCCTTTATTCTGTCGGAACTGACTGAGACGCGGGACAAGGGTGTGCTCGGCAAAATCCGAGACGAGGCGATGTCCTCCTTGCGTGAGATGGCGGCGTGGCGATGGTCCGGTCACAATACCTATGCTCGACTGATACTTGGACGAATTGCAGGCATTGAGGAGGTCCGTCTGCGGAAAATGATCGACGATGGTGATCTTGCCGGAGTCCTCCAAGCCCTCCGATGATCAGCGCCGAGAATCGTTGGTCCCGATGTAGTCGTTGGCAGTATTTACCAACTTCGCTGATGATTTACCAGCTCTTCTGTTCTGGTGGCGGCAAATCCGGCAACGATTCCACGCCCAAGTGCATACGACGAGTTTCTCCGGAAGATCCGCCGCAGAGATCACGGAGCCACCAGAATCTGAATCTGTTGCAAAACCGCTGTGATAGCCGCCTGCGGACTGATCGCAAATGTTCGAAACGCTTCCACAATGGGGCGCCGGGCTGTACCAATAAGAGGCATTGCGTGTGGCGCATCAGCCCTCATGCGGGACAAGCCGGCTCCGTCCCTAAAACAGGCGATCCAGATCTCCAATGCTAATGGCTGAACATCAAACGGAACGAACGGAAAAAGGAGCGTTCACTTGCCCAAGGCCTCCGCTCCGAATTTCCACCAAAGAATGCAGCAAAGTACCCCCCTCTGACTCTATCGCTGGAGCGGAGGGGTTTGTGCCGATTCTCCGGAGCCAACCCCATCGCATCGGCGTTGGGCATCCGCTCGGGCGCGACCCCTCGCGGACTTATTCACCCTAACCTCCAGCCCCAGCCAGGATCGAAGCTGAACCTCCCCGGCTCATCGGAACGAATCCCCTTTTACTTTGACTCCACACAGGGGACAACGATCACGCTTCCGGAGAACTGACAGACTGCGAGCAATCGGCGTTAAACTGGACTATGAAAGCGACGCCGCCTGCGGCACTGCGGGCGGGCGAAGCACAGAAAGCACCAATCATGTCACTTACTCGTCGAAGGTTACTGAGCACACCCGCCGTGTTGTTCGCCCAGACCGCTCCACCTTCCTCCGTCACGCCGCCTGCCGGGCACCCGCGTCTCTTCGTCCGGCCGGCCGGTGTGGCCGAGTTGAAAGCACGGACGCGGAATCCTTTCTTCGCCAAGACATGGCAGCAGGCGCTCAAGAACAGCGCGGTGCCCTTCGACGGAACTCTGCCGGCCACAGCGGCGAATTACGACCAGCGGATCCACGACTCGAGCGAGTCGTGCGCTCTTCGCTACCTCGTCGAAGGTGACGAGAGCCAGGGCCGGAAGGCCATCTCGATCCTGCGCAACGTGCTGCCTGCGGTCACCTACCCCGACCAGCAGGATATTACTCGCGCCAAGGGAGCCACCATCCTCTCGGCCGCCATCGTATACGACTGGTGTTTCCCACTGCTCACGGCTGGGGATCGCATGCTGTTCATCACCCACATGAAGCGCATCGCCAAGCTGACGGAGATCGGCTATCCGCCGGTGAAGGGCAGCGCCATCACAGGTCACAGTGGTGAGGCCCAGTTGATGCGCGACCAACTGAGCGGCGGCATCGCCGTCTACGACGAAGATCCAGAGATGTACAAGTTTGCGACTCGCCGGTTCTTCGCCGAATTTGTCCCCGCGCGCGACTACTGGTATCAGGGGCACTGGCATCATCAGGGCAGCAGCTACGGGCCCTACCGCTTCCAATGGGAGATGATGTCCTCTTGGATCTTCCGGCGGATGTCCGGCGTTGACGTCTTCCACTCCGCGCAGAGCCAGGTACCCTACGCCTGGGTTTATGCGCAGAGGCCCGACGGCACCCTTATGTCTGACGGCGACTGCGGAAGTATCCTCAAACGCACCACCGAGCCGCCCTTCCCTAACTTTTCTATGCTGCTGACTGCGCATTTCTACCGTGACGAGGTGCTCAACGGAATCGTTATGCACCAGAACCAGCGGCGCGAAAGGCTCTCGAACAGCATCTGGTATTTCCTCTTCGTTGATCCCAATCTCGGGACCCGTCCAATCGCGTCGCTGCCCCTGTCGCGATACTTCCCCGACCCGGCCGGCCGCATGGTCGCCCGCACGGGCTGGGAGGAAGGGGCTACCGCACCGGTGGCCATGGCCGAGATGAAGATCTCACCGTGGATGTTCAACAATCACCAGCACCTCGATGCCGGCCATTTCCAGGTTTGGTACAAAGGGGCGCTCGCCTGCGGTTCAGGCCTTTACCATTACGGAACAAATCACGACGTCAACTACTACAAACGCACCATCGCGCATAACACCATCACCGTGTTCGATCCCGACGAGAAGTTTGTCTGGACCCGCCCGATGACAATGCTGAACGACGGCGGCCAGCGCTGGCCGGCTAACGGCGCGGAGCCACCAACGCTAGCCATCTTGAAGGAGAAGGGTCATCAGGTGGGCCGTGTTCTCGCACATGCCATCGGACCGGATCCGGTGAAACCATTATTCAGTCATCTGGCGGGCGACCTGACCGGGACGTACTCGAGTAAGGTGCGGCGTTTTGTGCGCTCATTTGTTTTTCTCCATTTGCAGAATGCCGCCCATCCGGCCGCTTTGCTGGTCTACGACCAGGTGAAGTCGGCGAAGGCCTCGTTTCAAAAGACCTGGCTGCTACATTGTCCCGATGCACCTGAACTATCCGAATCCGGCTTCACTGTCCGTGGCGCGTGGAGCGGGCGAATGGACGCGGCCGTCCTGCTTCCGGCCGCCGGCGATGTGCATCTGAAATCGGCCGGCGGCGAAGGCAATGAGTTCCAGGTGAACGGCGTCAACCAGCCCCAAGACAACTCGAAAGGCGCTGGTACGAATTACGAAAACTGCGGCTGGCGTGTCGAACTGTCTCCGCGCACTCCGCGCGCTGAGACCCGGTTTTTCGTGGCTATGCAGATGCTGGATGACGAACCCTCCGCCAAGCCGCTGCCTCTGACTCCGATTGAGGGTGACGGTTGGACAGGTGTGGCAATCGCGGACCGCGTGGTGATCTTTCCCGCGCAGGATGGCGACCTGCGTAATGTGAGTTTCCGATTGATGCGGCCCGCACATTGCCTTATCACAGGCGCCGAACCGGGCGTCTGGAACATCCGCTCCGGTGGGGCGACGCGGACTGTAACCGTAACGGAGTCCGGCAGGGTCGTGGAGTTCAGCGCCCTTGCCGGAGAGGTCGAATGCGCACTTTAAACCTTATGCTGGCGCTGTCGGTCGGTCCGTTGCTGACGACCGCAGGGTTCGGCGGCATCCTGCAGCGTTGGAACTTCGAGGGCACCGATCCGCTTCACCACCTGAAGATCGAAGGCGAGAAGCCTAAGGTGATCGCCGATCCCTTCAACCCATCGAATCACGTGATGGAATCGGTTCTGCTCAGCACCTCCGCGCGCGCGGAGCGCTCGGAGGTGCGTTGGGACCGCATAGAATATGGTGTCGAGCGATGGGTGGCGGTCCGCATCCTGGTGCCGGACCGGAACCCGAGCTTCCGCTGCCTTTTCCAGGTCGGTCCGATCAAACACCCGAGCGATGCGAGCAGCAAGGGTTTTATTCAACTGCAACTGCCCGCAGGGAGCGACGAATGGGTGGGCCGCGTGTTCCTGGAACGGATCCAACGGCCTCTCGTACGTTCCGGCTTCGGGCCGGCCGAAATCGGCCAGTGGGAGACGTGGGTGATGCACTTCCGCCTGGCAGACGACGACAAGGGCTTCATTGAGATCTGGCGTGGCGCAAAGAAAGTGTACGACGGGAAAGGTCCGAATGCCCTAGCGGGCGACAGGACTCCGTTGAAATGGGGGATCTATATCTCGATTGGCCACCGTCTGCAACAGGACAGCCGCGTTCTTTATGACGACATCGTTCTTGGCGATGAGTATTCGAGTTTTGAAGAAGTAGTGAAGCATCATTGACGAACTGACAAACCTCGTAATATTCGAAAACTCGATCTCATTGAACACGCAGGACAACAGGTATTCTCCAGATTGAGATTGAGCGGCGTTGGGAAGTGTTGGCGAGCCGTAACCGGCGATCGCTCTCCGGTGATTTCACGCCGCTAATACGATACTCCCTCAGCTGGTTAACAAACTGGAGAAATCCACTCAACGAAATTTCTCCATTTCACGTTTCGTGTCATCTCGAAGCTCGGGTTCCGGACGATGGCCGGAGCGTATTATGACGCCGACACGCTGGAGAACCCCATGGCGTGGCTGGAGTCGCTGGCGAACACGCCCGGCGCAAGCGGGATCATCTACACCACCTGGCAGGACAAGTACGATTTGCTGGGAGGGTTTGGGCACCTGGCGGCTGGTGGGAAGTAAGCGATGTTCTAATCCACGATGGCGAGGCAACCGATTGAATCAGCGGAAGGGGTTGATGATCAATAAGCCTTCCACTACTTGCCCATGATTAAGGTCTTCGGTATAAACGCGATCACATCCAAGGGCCAATGCAGCTGCAAGGATCGCACTTTCCCAAAATGAAAACCGATAGGATGCGCGAATTCGCAAAGCTGAATTCAAGACCGCCAGTGTCATGTCCTGAATCGGGAAACGGGTCCAAGCCTCAATCAAACCAGCAGCAAACTCGTGAGGAATCGGATCAGTACGGGTCGTTCTGGTTGCCTGAACGTAGAATTCCTGCAATACCTGAATGGACAGGGCGCCAGAGTCATCGCCAAGAAGTTCCACCGCGCGCTGTCGCTTCTTGGATTCCGCCGCATCTTGACTGATGGAATAGAGCAGTATGTTCGTGTCTAGAAACTGAGGCATCAATGCTCCCGGCCATGCAACTCATCGCGAGAGAGTCTATCGGAGGCGGTAAATGCAGTAATCTTGCTCCGAATCTCGTGCTCCTTGCGTTTCAGACGCTCGGATTCAGTTTCGTGCGAAGCCAGTTGTTCCAGGTAGGCTTTAACGAGTGCAGAGAGTGACGTATCACGTTCAGCAGCTGCGACTCGGGCCCGTTTGTAGGTATCATCGTCAACAGAAACTGTGATATTGCGCATAGTTTCACATTATCACAGCTTCGAGGTGAATTGAAAAAATTCTAAAGTTGTCCACGATGGGGAGGCCGTTCCAAGCGCCTCGAACTAGCGGTCCTATTCAGTACCACAGGACTGCAATCAAGTTTCCAGGCCATCTCGGGGAATCACGGATCCGGGTCCCCGGTGCGCGGAACCACAACCACTCTCTGTGAGCGGTTTTCGGCAAAACAACTGGCACATCAGGCCGCGTCGCATTTTTTTGAAAGCTAGCGCACTTCGCTGAGCCTGACAAATGCCTCTTCCAACTTGCGGCCAGCACCGGCCAGTGCGGCTTGACGGGCCTCGACCCAGGCCTGGTGCCTGGCCAGCGTACGGCGGTGCTCTTCAACCTGGAAAAAGCAGTTGGATGGGCTTATGCTAATTCGCACGACGCCGCGCATTTGGGGTCTGACACCTTTTTTCGGCCGTTTGCGGCCGAAAATGGGATGTCTGACCCCAATTGCCCTCCAACGCAATGCTCCAATG
>CAIRSA010000165.1 GCA_903881085.1 uncultured Acidobacteriia bacterium | reverse complement strand
GCTCGGTTAATGGTTGCCTGCTGCTAATCGAGCCGCGCACGTTAGTAAGCGGTTCTTCGGGATCAATTGAATTTCCATTTCCCGGCCCAATTCCCCGTAGAGGTCAGGATGTCTGATCTTAGCGCTTGTGGGCGATCCGCCTGTCAAAATTCGAGTTTCACACCCTCCTATAGTTACAGCCCGGTGTGAACATGCTTGCCGAATTATGTTATCTTGACCGTTCATGAGCACGGAAGAAGGGAAACACTCCCCAGACGCACTCCCAAGGTTGACCGATATCGGCCAGTACCGGATCGCACGCAAGATCGGTCAGGGCGGCATGGGCGCCGTTTACGAAGCCGAACGCAGCGGCAGCTTCCAGCAGCGTGTTGCCATCAAGCTCATCAAGCAGGGTTTTGAATCGGGTCCGGCGCGGGCTCGCTTCCTGCAGGAACGCCAGGTGCTGGCCTCGCTGCAGCACCCCAACATCGCGCGACTGATCGACGGTGGTGAAACCACGCAGTTCACGCCGTACATCGTTTTGGAATTCGTCGACGGAATCCCTATCGATCAGTTCTGCAGGCAGTTGGCCCGAACGGCCATTCTGGAAGTCTTCCTCAAAGTTTGCGATGCCGTGGAATACGCACATCGCAACCTGATCATCCATCGCGATCTGAAGCCTGGCAACATTCTGGTGACGCCGGATGGCACGCCGAAGCTGCTGGATTTTGGCATTGCTAAATTGATGGATCAATCGGCCACCCTGACGCAAACCGGCCTCGCCGCCTTCACCCCCGAATACGCCAGCCCGGAGCAGATTGTTGGCGGCAAAGTTTCAACCCTGGCCGATATTTACGCGCTTGGCGTGCTGCTCTACGTGCTGCTCACCGGACGCAAGCCGTACGGCGTCGAAACCTGCTCTGCGATCGAACTGGGCCGGCGGATTGTTGAAGACTCGCCTGCTCCGACGGGGCTTGGAGACGAACTCGACGACATTATTTTGAAGGCGATGCACAAGGAGCCCGGGCGGCGGTATCAGACAGTCAGCGAACTCGCCGCAGACATCGGCAATTATATGGAGGGGCGTCCTGTGCTGGCTCGCCCCGACTCGGCCTGGTACCGCGCCAACAAATACGTGCGCCGGTACTGGTTGCCAATTGCGGCCACCACTCTGGCCGCCATCGCCTTGATCGCCGCCACCGGCTCGGCTGCATGGCAGACAAACCGGGCTAACCGCCAGTTCGGTTCGGTGCGCAAACTTGCCAACAAGTTTTTATTTGATTTCGACAATGAAATCACCAACCTTCCAGGCAGCGTCAAGGCGCGCCAATTGGTGGTCTCCACGGCTCTGGAGTACCTATCAACTATGGAATCCGAGGCTGCCAGCGATCCCTCATTGCAATGGGAGATCGCAGTCGCTTATGGAAAGGTCGCCGCAGTGCTCGGCTCCATGTCTCGGCCCAGCTTGCAGCGCCGGGAGGAGTCAGTGAAGGCCTATGAAAAAGGGTTCACGTTGATGCGCTCTTTGGCGGACCGCGGCTTGCTCGACCAGAGCCAGACGAAAACATTCGTGGAAATGCTCAGCGAGTGCCGCTCCATTGTTGAGACCCTGCACCAGACGCCAAAAGCGATAGCACTATCCCGGGAGGCTGTCCGATATAGCCGCCCACTGCCTGAACTCAACCGTTTTCGCGCGCTGGGAAACCTCTCCATCGCGCTGGCTTCCACAGGCGACATCCCTGGTGCGCTGGAAGTGTTCAAAGAAACAACCGCCATCGCGAGCAAGGCGTTTGAGAAGGACCCATCGCCCGAGAACCGGCAGCGCCTGGCCCAAACCTTCGACGCTCATGGCTATGCGCTGACACTCTCTGCCGATCTCGATCACGCGGAATCGGTGCTGCGGCAGGGACTACCATTGCTTCAACAGATTCAGAAAGAAAGACCTCAGCAGATTACCAATCGCAATCTGTTTGTCAACCTGATTCACCTGGGAGACTTGCTGGCAGCGGGTGACCGGCTCAGCCTGGGCCGCATTGGCGAAGGCGTTGCGTTCTATGAGCAAGCGCTCGACTTGCTGGCAACGCAACAAAAGGCCGATAAAATGGACAAGCTAGCCGTGCACGACATGGGCCTGTTGCATGCCAAAATAGCCTCTGCACTATTGGCTTCCGATCCCAAGACTGCCTTGGCCCACGCCCGGGAGGCGGTAAAACTGTACGAGATCTCGACGCCCCAGGACCGGGTCTACCGTGCAGAACCGCACATATGGGAGGCCGCCATCTGCCGCGCACTGGCTGACAAAGTCTGCGCTCAGCGCGCGCTCAACGAGGCGCGAATAATTCTCAAAGGACCAGGATCCAGCGTGGAAGCGTTTCTTGCTTTCGAAGCCGCGCAGCAAGACGCAATGGTCTTCCCGCAGGCCATCGCATTGGCAGAGGCGCGGTACAAAAACTCGCCTTCCCCCTTGACCGCATTCGCTCTGACGCAGGTGCTGAGCGCGGCTGGCCCATACAACCGCCCGCGCATCAATGAGGTCTGGATGGAGCAGGACAAGCGATTCCCCGGACGGTTTTACATCAAGGCGCGGATTGACAAATCCAACTGACGCAAAAACCCGTGCTATACTCGCCTGGGTGGGGACCCTGCGCAGCATCCGTGTGTTTCGTGCTCTGGTAGCGCTGCTGCTCGCCTTGTTCCTTTCTACTGCGGCCATTTTGCCGGCCGCGGCTGAGGCCTTGAACGCCCAAAAATCGGGCTGCTGCCATGGCCATGCCAAGTGCTGCTGCAAGAAGCCAGGCTCGGGCATAAAGATTTCAGGCCGCACCTGCGCTTCAGGCTGCGCGAGCATCGCGCAGGCTCCAGCGTCCGCTCCCGCAATCGTTTCCGAGACGGCGCGCGCCATCGCTCCGGTTTTCACCGCAGCCCCGAATTACTCCGCGACATACGTTACCCGCGTCACACACACCAGCCAGCACAACCGAAGCCAGCGGCCTCCGCCTTTCCTCTTCTGCGCATAACGCTCCAGAAGACTTAGGAAAGGTGTTCCATGAAATATTTGTTCCTGTTATTAGCTGCGCCCGTGTGGGCGCAGGAATCCATTCAGCACGCCAGCGTCAGTGGACGCGTGGCGGATGCGACAGGTGCCGTCATTCAAGGCGCGAAGATCAACGCGCGGCAGCTCGATACGAACTTCACGACAACCGCCGAAGCGGATAAGGAGGGGCGCTTCCGCCTGCCCTACTTGCGCATCGGTCGCTACGAAATCAGTTGTCAGCAGGAAGGCTTTGCCGAGTTTTCGCAGAAGCTCAGCCTGAGCGTAGGGGCAGCTTACGATCTGCACGTGACGTTGAAAGTGGCAAGCTCCGGCACAAATTTACTGGTGACGGCCGAAGCCGCGCCGCTGGAAACCGCACGCACGCAGATCGCGGGAACGGTCTCGCAGACTGAGGTCAGTTCCCTGCCCCTCAACGGCCGCAGCTTCCTCGACCTTGCCCTGTTGGTGCCAGGTGTATCGCCGACCAACACAGCCAGCAACCAGCTATTCGCCGAATCGTCGGCAGTTCCCGGCCAGGGAATTTCTGTTGGCAGCCAGCGTAACTTTTCGAACAACTTTATTGTGGATGGGCTCTCCGCCAACGACGATGCGGCAGGCCTGTCGGGCATCTTCTTCGGGCTGGACGTAGTCGACGAATTCCAGGTGGTTACCAGCGGCGGCCAGGCCGAACTGGGCCGCGCAATGGGCGGCTACATCAACATGGTGACCAAGAGCGGCACCAACTCGCTGCACGGCAATGCCTACGGCTACTTCCGCAATCAGCGCTTCAACGCGGCCAACCCGCTTTCCAATGCCAAGCTGCCGCTCACGCAAGCGCAGTACGGCGCGAGTCTCGGCGGTCCGATCAAGCAGGACCGCACCTTCTACTTCGCCAATGTGGAAGAGCGTGCGCTCAACCAAAGCGGGCTGATTACGATTCTCCCAGCCAACGTGAATAGCATTAACGCCCGTTTGTCCGCAATCGGTTATCAGGGCGCGCAGATCACCAGGGGCCTATATCCAAACCCGGTTCACAACACCAACTTCCTTACCAAGCTGGATCACCAATTCTCCACCGCCGACCAATTCTCGCTCCGCTACAGCCTTTATGACCTTCACAGCAACGCCTCGCGCGGCGCAGGTGCGCTAAGTGCAGTCAGCGCATCGGCTGGGTTGGACAACACGGACCAGACCGTCGCCGCGTCGAACATCTTTACGCTTTCGCCCAACACTGTGAACGAAACTCGCGGTCAGTTCACGCACAGCCATCTCGACGCGCTTCCAACCGACCGCACAGGCCCCGCCGTCTCCATCGCTGGCATCGCCAGCTTCGGCACACTTTCCGGGTCTCCTACCGGGCGCGTTAACAACATGTACGAAGTGGCCGACAACATCTCATACCGCGCAGGCGCGCACGCAATCCGCGCCGGAGTGGACTTCCTGTACAACGACACGACTGTTACCTATCCGCGATCCAATCGCGGTGCGTACACGTTTTCGTCGCTGGCGAACTTCCTGAGCGGCACTTACAACGCATCGGGCTTTACGCAGACCTTCGGCAACAGTTTGGTAGGGCAATCCAATCCCAACATTGGATTTTACGCACAGGATGAATGGAAAGTGAATCCTCGGCTTACGCTCAATCTGGGCCTGCGCTATGACCTGGAGTTCATCGATACCATTCACACGGACAAGAACAACGTCTCCCCGCGAGCCGGCTTTGCGTTCACACCCTTCGCCTCCCGCACCACGGTTATCCGCGGCAGTTATGGGCTATTCTATGACCGCGTGCCGCTGCGGGCGGTCGCCAACGCGCTGCTTTCCAGCAACAACACTACGGCCATCACCTCAACCTCGCAGATCAGCGTTAGCCTTTCACCCACGCAAGCAGGCGCTCCCATCTTCCCGGCAATTCTGCCTCCTACCGCGCTTCCGGCCGGTGTTCTGCCCAACTTCAGCACCATGAATCCGAACATGCAGAACGCCTATTCCGAACAGGGCAGCCTGGAGATCGAACAGCAGATCGGTCATCGTGGAACGCTCAGCGTCGGCTATCAACACTTGCGTGGCCTGCATCTGATCGTGTCCGTGAATCAGAACGCGCCCACGTGCGCGGCTGTCGGCACCAACAATGGCTGCCGGCCGAATCTCAGTTACGGCAACAACAGCCAATACTCGTCGCTAGCAGATTCGCACTACGACGGCCTGCACGTTTCGTTCATTCAACGGCCCGTGAAATGGGGCAATTACAGAGTGAGCTATACGTGGTCGAAGTCGCTCGACAATGTGGGCGAGTTCTTCTTCAGTTCGCCGATCGACCTGAAGAACATCTGGAAGGACTACGGCCGCAGCGATGACGACCAGGCGCATCGGCTGGTGTTTGACGGCGCGGCGCGTTATCGCGGGTTTGAACTGAGTGGCATGCTGCAGTATTATTCCGCGCTGCCGCTCAATATCACGTCCGGCGTTACAAGTATTCAAGGTACCGCCGGCAGGCCGATCGTCAACGGCGATTACATTGGCCGCAACGTGGGCACCGGCAACGATCTGTTTACTGTTGCCACGCGCCTTAGCCGCCGCTTCCGGCTATCGGAACGCTTCACCATGGAAGCTCTGGCTGAAGCCTTCAACATGCTGAATCACCGCAACAATCTGACAAAGAACGGGGCGTTCGGGGCCGGTGCTTATCCCACCAACCCGGCATCCACCTTCGGGCAGATCACGGCGGTGAATGACCCGCGCTCCATGCAGCTAGCCTTAAGGTTGAGGTTCTAAAATAACATGATTCCATTCCTGCTTTCCGCTATCATCACTGCAAACATCCCACCGGCCGCTCCAGATGTCCCTGTGCGCGAACCGCAGATGGCCGTCAACGGCTCCACTGTTGCGCTGACCTATGGCGCGGGCAGGAACATCTTCTTCAGTTCGTCCAGGGACAACGGACGCACTTTTTCGAGCCCTGTCAAAGTGGCGGAAGCTGCGGTGATCCCGCTGAACCGCCACCGCGGCCCACGCATCGTTTTTGCCGCCGGCGCCATTGTGATTACCGCCGTTGTGGGCAGCAAAGTCGCGGAAGGCACGCATGCCCACGGGTTACCTTCAGACGGCGATCTGCTGTCGTGGCGAAGCATGGATAATGGCAAAACCTGGTCAAAGGCTAAAGCCGTTAACGACGTGCCAGCCGCTGCCACCGAAGGGCTACACGCGCTCGCCTCCGATGGCAAGTCCACACTGGCCGCCGCATGGCTCGACAAGCGCGGCCCAAAGGGAACGCGCCTTTTCACGGCCCGGTCTACGGATGGCGGCCTGACATGGTCAAAGAACGTGGCCGCCTACGAATCGCCCGATGGCACCATCTGCGAATGTTGTCACCCGTCGCTCGCCATTGACGCCACAGGCAAGATCCACCTGATGTGGCGCAACGCACTTGATGGCGCGCGGGATATGTACATGACCACTTCGGCCAATGGGGAAGCCTTCTCGAAACCATCTAAGCTGGGCAACGGTACCTGGCCACTTAAGGCCTGCCCCATGGACGGCGGCGGTCTCGCCATCGCCAATGGCAAGGTGGTTACGGCATGGCGCCGCGACGGCAAGATCTTCCTCGCCGAACCAGGCCAGCCGGAGCAGGAAATCGGCACGGGCAAGGACGTGGCCCTCGCCATCAACGGCAAGAAGACCTACGCCGTCTGGACAAGTGGAACCAAACTGCAGACCTGGGTCAACGGCAAAGTCGAAGAACTCGCCCCGGAAGGTGGCTTCGCGTCCGTTGCGCCGCTCGCATCTGGCGGAGCCTTGGTCGCCTGGGAACAGAGTGGCGCCATTCAAATAAGGCAAATCCAATAGCGGGTCCACCTATAATCGCTAAAATAACCGGATTGGTCAGGCTTCTGGATTGTGGCGGGTCCGCCCGACTTGCCGCCAGCGGTGCAGGGTATCCTGTTAATGAGGCCCCCGGCAAATGCGCACAATCTTCCACATCGACATGGACGCCTTCTTCGTCTCGGTGGAAGAGCTGTACGATCCGAGCCTGAAGGGGAAACCAGTTGTCGTCGGCGGCCGCCCTGACCAGCGCGGCGTGGTCTCCGCGGCTTCGTATGCAGCCAGGAAGTTCGGCGTTCACTCCGCCATGCCGCTGCGCACGGCGTACAAACTCTGTCCGCAGGCCATTTTTATCGATGTTCATCGGACAAGGTATTCGGAATACTCGGCGCGTGTGCGCGAAGTGCTCGACCGGTTTTCGCCGATTGTGGAAATGGCCTCGATCGACGAAGCCTACCTCGACCTGACTGGATCCTCCCGCCTGCATGGTCCGCCTTTCGCCGCCGCCCACAAGCTGCATCAGATGATGAAACAGGAGACGCGGCTCAACTGTTCCATTGGCGTTTCCGGCTCGCGCCTGGTGTCGAAGGTCGCCTCGGATCAGGCCAAACCGAACGGTATCCTGTGGATCGCCCCGGGCCAGGAGGCGGCTTTTCTTGCACCGCTTGACGTGCGCAAAATTCCCGGCGTGGGTAAGGTGAGCGAACAGCAACTGCATTCATTCGGTATTCGCAAGGTAGGCGACCTGGCTCGGCTCGACGAGAAGTTTCTGGAACAGAAATTCGGCAAGTGGGGCCTGGCGCTGGCCGGAAAGTCGCATGGCTTCGATGCGGGCGGATGGTTTGACACGTTTTTGGGCGTTTCCGAACAGCCGAAGTCGATCAGCCACGAACACACCTTCGACGAGGATACTCGCGAGAAGGATCTGATTGAATCCGTGCTGGCCCACATGTGCGAGAAGGTGGGTCGGCGTCTACGGGAACATGGACTGCACGCGCGCACTGTTCAGTTGAAGCTGCGCACCAGCGACTTTGCCACCATCACCCGCGCCTATACGCTCGATGGTGCCACGCAACTCGATACGGTCATCTTTGAAACCGCGCGCGCACTGTTTCGCGCCAACTGGAAACGCACGGCTGCCATTCGCCTGATCGGCGTTCACACCTCGGGCTTTGACGCCAATGAGGGCCAGCTCAGTCTGCTTGATGGAGAGAAGAACGAACGCTGGCAGAAGGCCCTCTCGGCCGCCGACAAGCTACGCGACAAATATGGCGAAGCCAGTGTGTCGCTCGCAGTGGGCATGCAGCGGAAACCGCCCCGATAACCGGTTTACTCAATGTCTTAAGGCACTTTCCAGACACCCATGACTTGCCACGCACTCGTTTGTAAGCCTCCTAAGGTTTGGTCCGCCATCCAAACGCCCTTCGGGCCTGCGAACGAGTGGTTAAAGGTGATGTTCAGGTTCACGGTCAATTGCGCGCCGCTGGAAGTCACACTGCTTCCCTGAGAAGAGATGGTGCATTGGCTGTTGCTCAGCGTATTGGTTCCACTCAGCGTCATGTTGATCGCCTGCGACCCATCCCCGTTATCGGGAAACAGATAGACTTGATTTCCCGGGCGGAAATAGGCCAGGTAACAGGCAGCTCTACCATCGATGGCAGTATTGATTAGTGCCCAACCGGTCTGCAAGTTGTTGGCGCTGGAGGCATCGTTAAACATGAATGACAACGTCGAACTGGCCGCCGAACCCGAGGCCGGGCTCATGCCGCCGGGCATTGGGAAAGTAGAAGGCAGAGGTGGCACACCGTGCGTGCCCATGGTCTGCCATCCCGAGTTATTCACCGAGTCCCGCGCTGCAAGATACACTACCTTGTTCCCTCCAAATGAGGAACTGAAGCTCATGTTCAAGGTGAGCGTAAGGGTGTTGCCGCTGGCAAAAGCGGTAGACCCGGCAGCGGCAATGGTACATTGACTGTTGTTTACACTACCGGAACCGCCCAAAACAATACTTCCGGCGAAGGGTCCGCCTGCGTCGCCCGCGTCATTAACCAGAAACAGCGTATTATATTGCTGGACATACGCGATATAACAGGCATGGCGCCCGTCGAGACCGCTATTGATCAGGACATTCATTACATTGAGGTCCGCCGCCCCAGCTGTATCTGAATATTGGAATGTGTAGACCTGGTTGGCCCCTGTGCTTGTTAACGGCGACAGCGATTGCACGCTGGGGGTGTAGATGATCAGGGTTACAACCAGCATGTAGCTTCCTCTGTTGCCCGCCACATCGCTGGCAAACACGGTGATTGTGTTGCCCCCGGGCTGCAACGAAATTCCGTTCACTGACCAGTTGGACGTTCCAGAAGCAACGCCGCTGCCGCAGCGGTCGCACTGCCAGGTGACCTGCGTTACACCGTACAGATTGGAAGCTGTCCCGGCAATGTTCAGCGAAGCACTCGATGTACTGTAGGTTCCCGCTGAAGTTGGTGAAGTCAGGGCAACATTTGGCGGGGTCGTTATGTAGATGACCGTTAGCGTTGCAATGGCCTGATTGCCGGCACTGTCTGTAGCAATGATGCTGATCGCATTGGCGCCAGTTTGTAGCAGGATGCCGCTTACTGACCAGCTGGTGGTTCCACTCGCAACGCCGCTACCGCAACGGTCACACGACCAGGCCACCTGCAACACTCCGGTATTGTCCGCCGATGTTCCGGAGATGTTCACCGAGGCGCTGGAAGTGTAATAGGTTCCCGCGGTTGTGGGCTGGGCAATGGCAATCGTGGGCGGCGTGGATGAATATGTTACTGTCAGCGTGGCGCTTCCTCTGTTGCCAGCTGCATCGCTGGCGGTAACCGAGATCACATTGATGCCTTGTTGCAGCGCGATTCCGGCCACCGACCAGGACTGGGTTCCAGAGGCTACGCCACTGCCGCAGCGGTCGCACGACCAGGCCACCTGCGTTACTCCCATGTTGTCGGATGAGGTCCCGGATATATTAAGGGTCCCCTTCGAAGTAAGGTAACTAGCGGCCGCCGTCGGCGAAGCGATCGCGATTGAAGGTGCAACATTGTCGAAGGTGACGGTCAAACTGGAGCTGGTCTTGTTGCCGGCGGCGTCACTCGCCGAGACAGTGATAGCGTTCGCGCCGGACTGGAGTGTGATTCCGGAGACAGACCAGTTCGTTGTACCAACCGCCGTTCCACTTCCACAGCGGTCACATTGCCAGGTGACCTGCGTCACGCCGAAGCTATCCGAGGACGTCCCCGCGAGGACTAGCGTCGCGCTGTTTGTAAAGTAGGCCCCGCGGGCGGTGGGCGAAACGATTGCAATAGCCGGTGGCACGTTGTCGTAATTAACGGTCAAAGTGGCACTGGATGGATTCCCAGCCGCATCGCGGGCTGTCACGGTAATCACATTCACACCCGATTGCAGTGCAATCCCTGACACCGACCAACTCGTAGTGCCTGACGCAACACCAGTTCCGCAACGGTCGCAGTTCCAGGCCACCTGTGACACCCCCGCTGGACCCGAAGCCGATCCGGAAATGTTCAAGCTGGAGTTGGCCGTGCTATACGCCGCACCCGATGTGGGGGAAGAAATGACAATCGACGGTGGTATGGTGCTGAAAGTGACCCGCAGCGCCGCCGATGCCTGATTGCCCGCGCCGTCGCGCGCTGTCACCGTGATGACATTCACCCCCGGCGAAAGAGATATTCCATTGATTGACCAGGCGGTCGTGCCCACCGCAACGCCGCTGCCACACAAATCGCACGACCAGCTTACTTGCACGACCCCGATGTTATCGGACGACGAACCGCTCAACGTCAGATTCGCAATCGACGCCGCGTAAGTTCCTGCCGCGGTCGGCGAGACGATTGCAATCGCAGGCGGCACGCCATCATAGGTAACCGTCAGCGTCGCTGTAGCATGGTTACCCGTGCCGTCGGCAGCCGTTACTGTAATCACGTTGATGCCAGCCTGCAGGATGATTCCAGATATGGACCACGCCGATGTCCCTTGGGCAACGCCACTGCCACAGCGGTCACAGGACCAACTGACCTGCGTTACTCCTATATTGTCGGACGCGTTGCCGCTTACGGTAAACGAAGCGTTCGATGCAAGAAATATGCCGGACGCCGTAGGAGATACGATGGCAACCGCCGGAGGTATCGCGTCAGAGGTTACAGTAAGGGTTGCCGAAGCCTGGTTGCCCGCGGCATCCCGCGCCGTTATGGTGATCACGTTGACGCCTGCCTGCAAGGCAATCCCGCTTATGCTCCACGATGTAGTCCCCGCCGCAACACCGCTGCCGCAGCGGTCGCAAGACCAGCTGACCTGCGTGATTCCTGTGCTATCGGATGCGGAGCCACTTACATTCAACGATGCGCTGGATGTAGTAAATGTGCCTGTCGAGGTTGGGGATAGGATGGAAATTGCAGGTGGGACATTGCTGTAAGTGACGGTGAGAATCGCGGAACCCTGGTTGCCCGCGGCATCCCGCGCCGTTATGGTGATCACGTTGACGCCTGCCTGCAAGGCAATCCCGCTTATACTCCACGATGTAGTCCCCGCCGCAACACCGCTGCCGCAGCGGTCGCAAGACCAGCTGACCTGCGTGATTCCTGTGCTATCGGATGCGGAGCCACTTACATTCAACGATGCGCTGGATGT
>CAIRSA010000164.1 GCA_903881085.1 uncultured Acidobacteriia bacterium | reverse complement strand
GCGGGGACAGTGCGGTCCGTCCCCTCCGTCCCCGGCGTTTAAAATCCAAAACCCGGCTGCCTCCAATTGACAGCCGGGTTTGGTGAACCGGCGGGGGTTGCCCGCCGTGATGTTCATTGGGAGAATCAGATCCGACGGTATACGCAACCCGTCAAATCTTCTATGTGATTAGGATATTAGAGTTTGACGCGCATTAAGTCAAGAGAAAAAGACAGTTAAATTTTTTTGGCTTTAACTCTATATGCTGCAATTGTTTAGATGGTATATGCCAATGTGTTGGATCTGTGGAAATGTTCTGGAAAAGCTCTGTTTTTTGTATGCGAAATCAGTCTAAGCCCGAGAATCGCCTAGATTTATTTCTCTTCGAGATGTAGAGTAATCATCGCGTCTCCGGGCTTTGCGGCACCCAAAAAACGCTCCGCGAAGATGCGGAATCCGCCAAACATGAGCCCGGCGAAAACGCAGAAGCCAATCAGTATGCCCGTCAAAATGAAGATGTTAGTGAGAATCGTGCCCATGTTCTCGTCCTTCGCCGGGAGCTTCGCGTCGACGGTCAAAGTTGCCCGATGCTGGACCTGGGCGAGCAGTCTTTCGGCAGAATCGGGGCTCGATGGGACGGGGATTACGGCCACCAGAGGGCCGCTTCGCTTTCCCATTACGCCCGGTACTTTGAGGAATTCTTGCAGCCGGAGCTTGGCGATTTGTTGGGTCGGATAGTCGAAAATGGTCATCTGCAACTCGCCATCCTTCGACTTGAAACGGGCGGTTTGGGCCTCAGCGCTGAGCGAAAAAGCCGCCGCCGAGGCAGAAATTTTAGGCTCGAAGGCGTCGAGTGCAGCCGGACCAATCATGTACCTTTCGGTGCCGGCAATCAAGCCTTCCTTAGGCAGGTAGGAGGGAAGAACAGGCAGGGCGGAATCGTCGCGGCGGGGCAGGGCGATCAGGATCTGGTTGAACGTGTCCTCGTCCGGCCGGAAGCCCTCCAGGCTGAGCACATAATTGCCGGTGGCGAGGAAGATGCCGCCGTCGGAGGTTTCGACGCCCCACTTGGATAGGTCGGTTGGCTTCCCCTTGGGGTGCTTCCACTGATATACCGCCATGGCGGACGTCGGGTCCTTCAGGCGGTAGGCGGTGCCGTGGGCGGTCACGCCGCCCTTGGTGAAATCGGCGCGTTCGCTGGCCTCCAGTCCGTACTCGTCCCACACGCGCTGGTCTGTAAGCTTAACCGGCTCAGCGGTTTTGCGCTGCCAGCCGTCAATGGCGTCAGGCCAGATGCCGCCAAAGGCAGCAGTGGCAAGGAAGAGGACCGGAAGTATGCGGATCATTTACGCTCCGTGGCACTTTTTGTATTTTTTGCCGCTGCCGCAATAACATGGGTCATTACGGCCTGGTTTCTTAGACGCAATCACGGGCTGATTTGTGCCCGTTCCTTCACCGCCCACAAATTGCAGGTCGGCGAGCTCTTTTTCCTTCTTTTTGTGGATGTTGCGGGTAAAGTCTAAAACTGTGGCCTGGGCCTGGCGTTTTTCTTCTGCCTCGCGCTCGGCCGCTGCTTTAGCTTCGGCCTCAGCGTTGTCTTCCTCATCGTCCCAATCGGCTTCTTCAGCGAAGGGCATGACGGGCCGTGAGTCTTCCACGGTCAGGAAGTACAGGTAGCGCACCGATTCGTCTTCGATGCGGTCCATCATCTCCTGGAAGATAATCCACGACTCTTTTTTGTATTCGATGAGCGGATCTTTCTGTCCGTAGCCGCGCAGGCCGATGCCCTCTTTCAAGTGATCCATCGACAGCAAGTGGTCTTTCCACTGATTGTCGATGACGTTTAGCATCACCATCCGCTCGGCTTCGCGCAGCACTTCCGCGCTGACTACTTTTTCCTTTTCGCCATACCGGGCAATCACCAGATCGTTGATATCGTCTTCCACCGCATATCGGCCCATCGACCTCAATTGGGTGGGGTTTATCTTCACACCGAACTGCGTGAGGATGTCTGAGGCAAGGGTATCCAGATCCCATTCTGAAGGGTGAACCTTCTCCGGTAGCCGGCTGTCGATCAGGGTGCCGACGATGCCCTTGGCGATCTCAATAACGCGGTCTTTCTGCTCGATACCAACCAGCAGGTCGCGGCGCATTTTGTAGACGGCCTGGCGCTGCTTGTTCATCACGTCGTCGTATTCCAGCACGTGTTTGCGGCTGGCGAAGTTTTGCGCTTCCACCTGCTTTTGCGCAGCGGCGATGCGGCGGGTGATCATGCCGCTTTCGATCGGCACATCCTCTTCCATACCCAGTTTCAACATTAGAGTCTGGATGCGTTCGCCGCCGAAGATGCGCAGCAGATCGTCTTGCAGCGAGAGATAAAAGCGCGATTCGCCGGGGTCGCCCTGGCGGCCGGCGCGTCCGCGGAGCTGGTTATCGATGCGGCGGGATTCGTGGCGTTCGGTACCGATGATGAGCAGGCCGCCAGCGGCGGTTACCTCTTCGTGCTCCTTATCGGTTTCGGACTTAACCTGTTGAAACATCGCATCGTAGACTTCTTTTTCGCAGTTTTCTGGATCGATGTTCTGCTTGCGCAGCCGTTCTTTGGCGAGGTATTCGGGGTTGCCACCGAGCAAAATATCGGTACCGCGACCTGCCATATTCGTGGAGACGGTGACGGCACCCTTGCGGCCTGCCTGGGAGATGATGAAGGCTTCTTTTTCGTGATGCTTGGCGTTGAGAACCTGGTGCGGCACGCCCATTTTCTTCAAGATGCCGGAGAGGCGCTCGGACTTTTCCACGCTGATGGTGCCGACCAGCACGGGCTGACCCTTTTCGTTGACGATCTTGATCTCTTTGGCGGCGTTACGGAACTTTTCGTCTTCCGTGCGGTAGACGATGTCGAGCTGATCCTTGCGGATCATCTTGCGGTTGGGCGGCGTAGCGATGACGTCGAGCTTGTACGTTTTGCCGAATTCAGCGGCTTCGGTTTCGGCTGTACCGGTCATGCCGGCGAGCTTTTTGTACATGCGGAAGTAGTTCTGGAATGTGATGGTTGCGAGCGTTTGGTTTTCCCGCTCGATCTTCACGCCTTCTTTGGCTTCCACAGCCTGGTGCAACCCGTCGCTCCAACGGCGGCCGGGCATCAGACGGCCGGTGAACTCGTCGACGATGATGACCTGACCCTCTTTAACCACGTATTCGCGGTCGTTCAGGTATAACACGTGGGCTTTGAGGGCCTGCTGCACGTGATGATTCAGTTCGATGTTGTGTGGATCGTAGAGGTTGCCGCAGCCGAGCAGGCGTTCGCATTTGAGTACGCCTTCTTCGGTCAGGGCGACGGTGCGGTGCTTTTCGTCGACGGTGTAGTCGCCGGTGGTGTACTTTTCGCCGGGCTCTTTGCCTTCAATGACTTCGCCACGGATCAGTTTGGGGATGATGCGGTTGACCTTGTAGTATTTGTCGGTGGATTCTTCCGACGGGCCGCTGATGATGAGCGGCGTGCGGGCTTCGTCGATGAGGATGGAATCGACTTCGTCGACGATGGCAAAGAAGTGTTCGCGCTGGACGCACTGCACGAGCTGGAACTTCATGTTGTCGCGCAGGTAGTCGAAGCCGTATTCGTTGTTGGTGCCGTAGGTGATGTCGCAGAGGTAGGCGGCTTTGCGCTCTTCGTCGTCGAGGCCGTGTACGACTACGCCGACGGTGAGGCCGAGGAACTTGTAGAGCTTGCCCATCCATTCGGAGTCGCGTTTGGCGAGGTAGTCGTTGACGGTTACAACGTGGACGCCTTTGCCGGCCAGTGCGTTGAGGTAAACCGCAAGCGTGGCGACGAGCGTCTTGCCTTCGCCGGTCTTCATTTCGGCGATGTTGCCGCCATGCAGGACCATGCCGCCGATCAACTGAACGTCGAAGTGGCGCATTTTGAGCACACGCCAGCCGGCTTCGCGGCAGACGGCGAACGCTTCGACGAGCAGGTCGTCGAGGGTCTCGCCCTTTTCCAGACGCTCCTTGAATTCGACGGTTTTGTGTTGGAGTTCGGCGTCGGTAAGCTGTTCCATTTCGCCTGCCAGGGCGTTGATGGCTGCGACCTTCGGGCGCAGCTTTTTCAGCTCGCGTTCATTGTTGGTGCCAAAAATTTTGGCCAGTAACGTGTCGATCATGAGGAGGGCTTCCAAACCATTCTAACATCGATACGAGGATTGGCCCGGTCGGGGTTCGATAATTCGTTGGGAGGGTGGCGATCCGAGCCTAGGGGCTTTTAAAGAAGCTGGTGGCGATGTCCGCAAGATGCCCGATTTTTGATTCCGCTCGAGTGGCCGCTTCGTCCTGTTGCTGCACCAATCCGGTGAGTTTTTCGACTTGGCGATCCGTGTAGGCCTGATGTTCAGCGATCTCGTGCAGTTTCGTATCTACTGACACAATCATGTCGGCGTGGATTTTGAGCGTAATGGCAGTGTTCTTTGCCAGATCATCCAAGCGCTCTTCGAATGTCGGTTTCCCGTTCTCGTTGTCAGACATGCCGCTTTGTCCTCTCTTCGATTGTACTGCGCTTCGGTCGAGAGGCAGGATGCCATTTGTACTTCAGGAAATGAGGATTTGAGGTGTCCGACTCCAATTAATTTCTGAAGTGGTAGGTGCCCGCGGAAATCTCCACCGGCTTCGCTCCCGCCGTTGGCAGCAGCACGGTCGCCCGGGTATTCGCCGGAATCGTGACATCCAACTCATACCGCCCGCCTTCGTTGCGCCAGTTGCAGACGATCTTGCCGCGGATGGAATCGTATTCGGATCTCACCCAGCCCTTGGTTGCACCGCCGGGGCGGATCGTGATCGTCTTGTAACCCGGCTGGTCCGTATCGATGCCGGCGTAGGTTTTGAACATCCACTCTACGACTGCGCCGAACGAATAATGGCTGAACGAATTCATGCTTGGTTCGTGGATGCCGCCTTCTTTGGTGAAGCTGTCCCATCGCTCCCATACCGAGTTGGCTCCGTTGGCGACTTCATAACCCCACGACGGGAACTCGCGGCTCTGGAACATGCGCACCGCCAAATCGTGATGGCCAGTGGCGGAGAGCACAGGTAGCAAGGGATACGTGCCGAGAAAACCGGTGGTCATATGATACTGGTTGGCGGCGATCAGGGCGGCCAGCTTATCGGCTGATGCCTGGCGGCACGTCGCCGGGATCAGATCGTATTTCAGAGCCAGGACGTATGCAGTCTGAGTGTTGACCGATAACGAACAATCCGGCTTTATGTAATCCTTCTGGAACGCGGCTCGGATCCGATCATATAGACTGGTATCGAATTGCTTACCTGTGGCCGCGGCCATCTCGCCCATCAGCTTGGCCGAGTAGGCGAAGTAGGCGGCGTCGACGAATTCCAGCGGCGTGGTGCTGCCGATGGAAAGCCAGTCGCCCCACGCGTTGCCCTTCTTCGTCCCGCGCAGATCGGGGCTCAGCTTCTTGCGAAAATCCATGAAGCGGACCATGGAATCCCAGTGGCGTTCGATCACTCGCGTGTCGCCGTAAGCTTTGAAGACGGTGTACGGCACGATGATGCCGGCGTCCATCCACGCCGTGCCCCACGAATATTCGGCCGAGCCGTGCTGCATGGGGTAGGGCGCGTAGTCGGGGTAGGCTCCGTTGGGGCGCTGCGCTTCTTCCAGGTCGTCGAGCCATTTAGTGTAGAAGGCGGCGGTGTCGGCATTGTAAGTTGCCGAGCGGGCGTAGGTCTGGGCGTCGCCGGTCCAGCCGAGGCGCTCGTCGCGTTGCGGACAGTCCGTGGGGAGTTCGACGAAGTTTGAGCGCTGCGTCCAAACGATGTTGCGGAAAAGCTGATTGGCTGTCTCGTCATTCGAGGTGAACTTGCTGGTGAGCGGCGTGTCGGAGTGGATCACCACGCCAGTGACCGCGTCGAGCTCTGGCTTGGCGGTGAGGCCACTGAGTTCCACGAACTGGAAGCCGTGATAAGTGAAGCGCGGAGTCCAGGTTTCGCCGGCGGGGTCGCCCTTCATTATGTATGTGTCGGTAGCTCGGGCTCGGCGCAGGTTTTCGGTCATCAGGCGGCCGTCTTTGTGCAGCATTTCTCCGTAGCGGACTTTGATGCGTGTGCCGGCTGCGCCTTTGAGCTTCAGTTTGGCCACGCCGGAAAAGTTCTGGCCCAGGTCAAAGATGTAGACGCCGGGCGCAGGTTCGGTCATCTTTAGGGCGCGCAGTTCTTGAATAGGGCGGACAGGCGGGCCGGAGTAGGCTTGCAGTTTGGCGGGCTTCAGGAAGCTGAGATCGACTTCGCGGTCGCCGCCTTTGTCGCTGAATGGGGCTTTGAAGTGCTGGTTGTCTTCGGCGCGGATGGCGTGCGCCCAGTCGCTCGGTTGGATGCGTGCGTCGTAAGTCTCGCCCATCAGGATGTCGGCTTCCTGGGTGGGGCCGGTGGTGACTTCCCACGTCGTATCGGTGCCGATGGTGGTGCGGGTGCCGTCCGTGAATTCGAGCTCGATTTGGGCGAGCAGCGCGGGCGTTTTGCCGTACATGGAGCGGCCGGTTTTATAGGGGCCGTAGCCGACCAGCAGGCCATAGCCGACATAGCCGGAATACCAGCCTTCGGCGACGATGGCCGAGGCTGTGTTGTTCCCTGTGGAGAGCAGGGAAGTGACATCGAACGCCCGGTAGTAGGCACGTTGGCGGTAGTCTGACCAGCCGGGTGAGAACATGGCGTCAGACACGCGTCGGCCGTTCACGTAGGCGTCGAAGATGCCGAGGGCGGAGGCGTAGAGCGTCGCGCGGCGGACCTTTTTCGCGAGGGAGAACTGCTTTCGGTAATGGCGCGGAGCGGGCAGGTAGAGATCCTTGCGGCTGGTGTGGACCGGTGTTTGATCTTTACAACTGATCCACTGCGCGGACCAGTCTTTGACGCCCACCTGCCAAGATGCGGGCGCGCTCCACGCGCCGGGTTTGTCTTCGCCGTTCCACACTTGGACCTTCCAATCGTACTTCTGCAGCGGCGCGAGCGGCTTGCCGCTGTAGGGGATGTTGACGGTTTCGTCGCTGGCGACTTTGCCGCTGTCCCAAAGGGTGGTGGCGCCGGTGGTGACGACGATGCGGTAGGCCGATTGCCGCGCGCCACGTTCGGCCGATTCTATGATCCAACTGAGGCGCGGGTGGGCGTCATCGATGGCCAGCGGGTTCGTGAGGTATTCCGTGCGCAGGCGTGATGGTGTAAGTGGCGTGGCGGCCCAGGCGGGGAGAGTCAGCAAAAAGATAGTGAAGAAAGTGCGATCCACGCCTCATTCTACTTTAATGGTGCCAGAGGTGTCAGTGGTCTCTGACCCTAATTAATTTTAGGCGGGAGGCTAGGGTGGCGGGGTTGATGCCCAGCAACTCCGCCGCGCCTCCGGGGCCGGATACTTTGCCACCCGCGGCTTCCATGGCGTTGAGAATGTTCTGGCGCTGACGGCTTTGCCACTCGGCTTCCGTGATGATCTCCTTCGACGGCTGAGTGGGCGCGATGATGGCTGGCGTCGAATTGGGGAGTTCGAACAGCATCGGGCCCCCGCGGGCGAGGATCACAGCCCGCTCCACTGCGTTTTGCAGTTCGCGGACGTTGCCGGGCCAATCGTGGTTTTGTGCGCGCTCCACTTCGCGCTGTGTAAGCTTGGGTTCGGGCACATGGAAGCGTGTGCAGGATTGGCGAACGAAGTGAGCGATTAGTTCCGGGATGTCTTCGCGGCGCTCGCGCAGCGGCGGAACGTCCATTGGGAAGACGCCCAGGCGATAGAACAGGTCGAGGCGGAAACGGCCTGCCTCCACCTCTTTGCGCAGGTCTCGATTGGTTGCTGCGATCACGCGCACGTTCACCTTGCGGGTGACGTCTTCGCCAACACGTTCGAACTCGCCTTCCTGCAGCACGCGCAGCAGTTTCGATTGCAGTTCGAGCGGGATCTCGCCGACTTCATCTAAGAACAGCGTCCCGCCGTCTGCCAGTTGGAAGCGGCCGACGCGGTCTTTGATTGCGCCGGTGAACGCGCCACGCGTGTGGCCGAAGAACTCGCTTTCGAACAGTTCACGCGGGATGGAGCCGCAGTTCACCTTGACCAGCGCGCGTCGCGAGCGCGGCGAACGTTGATGAATGGCGCGCGCGATCAGCTCTTTGCCTGCACCGCTTTCGCCGAGGATCAGGACATTGGCGTCTGTCGAGGCGACCAGTTCTACTTGCCGCAGAGCACGTTCGAGTGCCGCGCTGTGGCCGAGGATGCCTCCGAAGGAGCCCGCGGCCTGCACCTCTTCGCGCAGGTAGTCGCGCTCCAATTCCAGTTCGCGCCTAAGCCGTTCGGCTTCTTCGAAGGCTCGGGCGTTAGCGACGGCGACGGCGGCGGCGTCGGCCAAAGCGGTGATCCAGCTCCAGCATTGGTCTTCGGTCTGCACGCGGCGGAATACGGCCAACACGCCCAGCACTTCGCCGCGGAAGATGAGCGGTCGGCCGGCGAAGCCGCGCAGACCTTCGCGCTCTACCCAGTCAGGATACTTCACCCAGTGGCTGTCTTCGCTGAGATCGCGGATGCGGATCGGTTCGCCGGTGCGGGCGATGTGGCCGAGCTTCAAGGGGGAGGACAGTTCTACGCGATGGAAGGTGCCGTTGGTTCTCGACCAGTCGGTATCGGGTGAGGTTGGCGAACCTGCACTGGCACAGAGATGCAACGCGCGGTCGGTCTTGTGCTCGCCGTTGCGGCAGACCGGGCAGCGGTCGTTGGAATCGATGAGCCAGACGCGAGCAAGCGCGACTTCGGGCTGGCTGACCAGCGTATCGAGGATGGTCTTCAAAACGTCGTTGAGCGAGCGCTGCTGGGCAAGTGCGACCAGGATCGATGGTAGCTGGGCTGGGTCCATGGAGATTAGATTCGTGAAACTTGCAAAGCGGTTCACGAAACTTCACAAATCGTGAAATTTCACGAGCGCCGGGTCAGTTTGTTTGCAATGAGATAGCTGTGGCCACTGCCATGCACTCTAAGGAGCGTGGCCAACGAGGCCCAGGAAATAGGAGAAACACAATGCAACGAATTGAAAATGTAAACCCCGCCGAAGCCACTGGCAAGGCGAAACAGCTTTTGACCGGCGTGCAGGCGAAGTTAGGCATCACGCCTAATCTGATGAAGGCTATGGCGCAGGCACCGGCCGCACTGGAAGCGTACCTGCACTTTTCCGGCTCGCTCGCGACCGGCGTTCTGGATGCGAAGTTCCGCGAACAGCTGGCTATTGCCGTGGCACAGGCTAACTCTTGCGAATACTGCCTTTCGGCGCACACAGCAATCGGAGGCATGGTGGGTTTGACGGCGGAAGAGTTGAGCGCCAGTCGCGAATCACACGCTGCCGACGCCAAGCGCAACGCTGGTTTGCAGTTCGCCCAGAAGGTGGTTGTGCAGCGCGGCATCATCGGCGATGAAGACTACGCGGCGGTGAAGAATGCCGGGTACAGCGACGCCGAGATCGTGGAAATCATTGGGCATGTCGGCCTGAACATCTTCACCAACTACTTCAACAACATTGTGAAGACGGACGTGGACTTTCCAAAGGTGCCGGTTACGCTGGCACACACGGCGTAATCATATGAAGCCGCCTTTTACTGAGGAAACGGCTCGCGCGAAGGTCCAGGCTGCGGAAAACGCCTGGAACTCGCGCGACCCGGAGCGGGTTTCGATGGCCTATTCGCCTGATTCCGAATGGCGGAACCGGGCGGAGTTCTTGCGCGGGCGTGACCAGATCAAAGCGTTTCTGCAGCGCAAGTGGGCGAAAGAACTGGATTACCGGCTGAAGAAAACACTGTGGACGTTCGGGGGTAACCGCATCGCCGTGACCTTCGAATACGAATGGCACGATGAAGCGGGGCAGTGGTTCCGCAGCTACGGGAATGAGTTGTGGGAATTCGATGAAGATGGCTTGATGCGGCGGCGCATCGCGAGTATAAATGATGCTCCGATTGCGGAGGCCGATAGGAGGGTGTGATGTACGTCAAGGAGATCTGGCGGTACCCTGCCAAATCGATGGCTGGCGAGCAGGTAGAAAAGATTCAGCTGGATCTTGCTGGGTTTGCGGGCGACCGTCGGATTGTAGTGACGGGTGGGCGCGACCGCTTGATAACGGCGCGCTCGCATCCTGGTCTGTTAGGGTTGAAAGGCACGATTGGCGCCGATGGCAAAGTGCTGATCTCGGGCGTTCCGTGGGATTCGCCGGAAGCGTTGGCGATGGTGCGCAAAGCGACGGGCGAGGCGAAGGCGGAGTTAGTTGAGACAGACTCACCGCGTCGTTTCGACATTTTGCCATTGCTGGTCGCGACCGATGGCGCGATTGCGCATATGGGCTTCGATGGACGCCGCCTGCGTCCGAATATCGTCATAGGCGGCGTCACAGGCCTGGCCGAGCGGGAGTGGCCAGGCAAGCGGCTGCGCATCGGCGACACGATTGTCGAACCTGCCCAACTGCGCGGGCGTTGCGTGATGACCACTTTTGATCCTGACACATTGGTGCAGGACCGCACTGTGCTGAAACGCATCGTCAGTGAACTGGGCGGCGTGATGGCCCTCGATACCGCTGTGATCACCGGGGGCCTGATCGGCGTGGGCGATGAGGTCACTCTTTTGGCATCCGGGCAGTAAGCCACTCTGTGACTCGTTGCGCCGCGGGAGGGTCGAGATTGGAGAGAACGACCACCACTTGACCGGAGCCGGGGTAGACTTTGAGCTCCCCATTCATGCCGGGTGCGCCACCGCCGTGGCCGAACTCTCGCATGCCATCGCGGTCGCTGGTGGAGAAGCCGAAACCATAGCCGCTTTCTTTCTGTTGCGACTTAGTGGCCTCTGCAAGCAGGGTTTTGCCGAGTAACTTGCCTTCTGTAAGTGCTTGCGCGAATTTGAATAAGTCGCCGGCCGTGGAATAACCGCCACCAGCAGACGTACCTCGCCAGGGAAGAGTCGGCTTGTTCGATACCCATTTGCCATCTTCCTTCCTATAGCCACTGGAGCGCGCTGTGACAGTGTCTGACTCCGGCAATGAGGCTGTCGAAGTCATGCCGGCGGGCTTGAAGATGTGCTCCTGAACGTAATCATAGTAGCTCTGGCCGGAGACCTTTTCAATCAATGCGCCAAGCAGGATGAAGCCATAGTTGGAGTACGCGAACTTCGCGCCTGGCTCGAACGCGAGGCCGCGAGGGCCGAACAACTTCACGTAATCCTGCAGCGTCCTGAGTTCGAGGCGATGCTGTTCGAACTCGTCGGTGAATATGTCGCCAGTGCCTCCGGTGTGGGTGAGCAGGTGGCGTATGGTCACTTTCGTAGCCAGATCTTTATTCGGATAGTCAGGCAGGTAGCGCAGGATGGGCGCGTCGAGTGCGAACTTTTCCTTTTCCACCAACTGCAGCGTGGCAATCGATGTGAACATTTTGTTCATGGAGCCGATGCGGAATTTGGTGTCGAGCGTGACTGGAGTTTTGCTTTCGCGGTCGGCCATGCCAATTGCGCCGCTGGCGAAGGTCTTACCATTCTTGCCCCACAGATAAACGCCGGAGAAATCGTCGGAGGCGGCTTGTTTCGCAATATGCGCTTTCCAGCCTGCGATCGTTTCGTCCTGCTTCAATCGAGCCATGACCGGGGCACCGGGCGGAGGTGGCATCACGCGGATGCCGAGCGCCTTGATTTGCGCCGGATCACCGTCCGTGACTTTCATCGATAGCTTGGCGTAGTTGCCCGTGCCTTCCCGTTCGCGGATGACGGCTTCAATCTCATTTGGTTCGGACTTGCCTATGGAATATATGGTGAAGCCGCCGGTGCCTTTGCGGAAGTCGACGGCGCCATCGAGCGATGCCACGCGCTCCGGATTGTACTTTTCATACAACTGCTTCATTTCGGCGCGATCGCCGCGGTTGAATACATCGAGCCAAATGGAAAGCATCTTTCCCGCCGGCGTGGGCGGCAATGCCGGCTGCGCGTGCAGGGAACAGGCGACGAGTAAGAGCAAGAGTGTGTTTCTCATATCAGGATAGACGGACCGCGCGAACATTTGATCCATTGATTCGGATGGATTATGATATTCACCGTATGAATATCTCAGCCATCGACCTGAATCTGCTGGTCACGTTTGAAGCTCTGCTGGAAGAGCATAGCGTAACGCGGGCTGCCGCGCGAGTGGGCTTGAGCCAGCCGGCGATGAGTTCGGCGCTGGGCAGGCTGCGCGGGCTTTTCGACGATCCGTTGTTTGTACGCACCGGGCGGGGCATTGAGCCGACGGCGCGAGCCCTGGAATTGGCGGTTCCAGTGCGGGCGGGCTTGCAGCACCTGCGGCGCGCCTTCGAAGGCGAGGCGGCGTTCGATGCTTCCAGCAGCACTCGCTCGTTTCGCCTGGCGATGACTGATTATGCCGAGTGGCTGCTGCTGGGGCCACTAATGAAACGGCTTGATCGCAGAGCGCCGGAAGTGCGATTGCACGTGCGCCGGCTCGATAGGCTATTTCAGACTCCGGACTTGGAACTGAGGTCGGGATCGATTGATCTGGCGATCGGGTTCTTCGGGGATTCGCGAGCGATGCAGGAGGGGATGCTATCTGAGACGCTCACGGAAGAGGAGAACGTGGTGATCTCGCGCAAGGGCGCCCGGCAGCATCGATCCATGACGCTGGAGGCGTTCACGGCGGCACGCCACGCAGCGATAATCTACCGGCCGGAGCCGTGGGGGCTCATCGATCAGGAACTGGCTGCGCGCGGGGCTCGACGGCGGTTAGCCTTGGCGGTGCCGCACTTTCACACTGTGATGGCAGCGGTGGCAGAGTCCGACTTAATTGCCTGTGTTCCGCGCAGGTTGGCTGAGCTGTACCGCACTCAACTGGGCCTGCGCGTAGCGGCGGTGCCGTTCACAATGCCACCGTTTCAGACGCGGATGGTTTGGCATCGCCAGTCAGGGAATGATCCGGCGTTGCTCTGGCTGCAGAGCGAGTTGCGCGCGGTGGCGGCGATTTCGTCATAAAATGGTTTCTGATCAGGGGGGGCTGGCATGAGAGTTATTTCCATTTTGTTTTTGGCCGCGGGGTTCGCGGCGATTGCGCCGGGGCAGAACATTACTGGCACGGTAACGGGCCGCGTGGTGGATCCGGCAGGGGCGAGTGTGGCCGAGGCTGCCCTCACATTGACCAATGCGGGCACGGCGCTAAAGATGAGTGCAAAGGCTGGCGTCGACGGCAACTTCGTGTTTCCGCTGCTACAGCCGGGGCGGTATCAGTTGGGTGCCGAGAAAGCCGGTTTCCAAAAGTTTTTGACGGAGACGTTTCAATTAAACGTCGATGAGACGCAGCGTGTGGACGTGATGCTTAAAGTGGGTGCGGTCACCGACACGGTGACTGTGCTGGAGCACACTACATTGGTGGACAGTGAGACTACTTCCTTGGGCTCCGTGATTACCACGCGTGAGATTGAAGAGCTGCCGATCAACGGCCGCAATCCGATGAGCGTGGCGGAGTTCGTGCCGGGCTTTCAGCCGTTGGGCGGTTTTGGCGACGGCCTGCAGGCAACGCGCGCGGCGGCGCAGATGGTAGGCGCGGGTAACTTTACATCGAACGGTGGCGTGGCCGCGAACAATGAGATTTTGCTCGATGGCGTGCCGATGACGGTGTGCTGCCAGGGGCAGGCCGTGCTGGTGCCTTCGGCCGATACTGTGAGCCAGGTGAAGGTGCAAACCAACTCGTCGACCGCGGAGTTCGGGCGTACCAGCGGCGGCGTGCTTAACATTGTCACCAAGTCAGGCACCAATGAGCTGCATGGCAGCGTGTTTGAGTTCTTCCGCAATGAGCAGTTGGATGCGGCGAACTTCTTTGCCAATCGCAGCGCGAAGCCGCCGATTCCTGGGCGGAATGATTTCCGCGGTCCACTTCGGTTCAATCAATTCGGCTTCACATTTGGTGGGCCGGCGTATATTCCCAGGCTCTATAACGGCAAGAACAAAACGTTCTTCTTCTGGGGTTGGGAAGGTACCCATACGCGCACGGCCGGCTTCAACAACACAGTGGTTCCGCCAACGGCGTTGCGCAACGGGAATTTTTCGGAGTCGCCGTTTCTAATTTATGACCCGGCGACGAGCCACGTCGACCCAGTGTCGAAGGCCACTGTTCGCGATTCATTCCCGGGGCAACAGATTCCCAGCGGGCGCATCTCCGCGATTTCGAAAAACTATCTGAAATTCTTCCCGCTGGCCGATATTCCGGGCGTGGTGCAGAACTATAGCTGGACCGCTTCTACAGAGACGGACGACAATCAGGGCAACGTAAAGATCGATCACAACTTCAACGAGTTCAATCGGTTTTTTGCGCGGTTCAGCATCAGCGACAACACGAATGTGGTGCCTGATTGGATCGATAACAGCCAGCCGACCGGCAACCATCAATATGTGACTGCGCACACCTACGTCATGGACTACGTGAAAGTGCTGCGCTCATCACTGGTGCTGGACACTCGCTATGCGTTTGCCAAGCAGCGCAACAAAAACTTCGGCAACGCGAATTTGTACGATGCGGGCAGCCTGGGATTTTCCAAGAGCTTTGTTGATCAACAATCGTTCCCTTCGCTGCCGGTGCTGGGCATCAGCGGATACCGCACCATTGGCGCCAATGCGCGCCGCGATTGGGACCATTACACGCACGCCTTGAATGCAAGTCTGAGCTGGCTGCATGGCGGACACACCGTGAAATTCGGTTGGGATGGGCGTATGTTCGTGGATAACACGGTTACGCTCGATAACGGGGGTGGCACGCTGAACTTCGATGGCAACTGGGCGAAGGGCCCTGGCCCGAACGTGGCCATGCCCTCGGGATCGCAGCCCTACTATTCCATGGCAACGTTCCTGCTTGGAAACGTTGGCAGCGGGACGATGGTGTACAAGGATTCGGTGGCCCGCTATCAACTTTATAATGCCCTGTTTTTCCAGGATGACTGGCGCGTTTCGCGAAAGCTGACGGTGAATCTGGGCTTGCGGCTGGAGATGGAGACGGGCTTCAAGGAGCGCTACGATCGCCAGTCGACGTTCGATCCTACTGCGCTGAGCCCGCTTTCGGCGAAGGTGCAGGCCGGGCTTGGCCGGCCGTTGTACGGTGCGGTGGAGTTTGCAGGCTTGAATGGCGCCCCGCGTAACTTGTGGGCAACCACGCACAATTTTGGTCCCCGGCTGGGCGTGGCTTATTCGCTAACGCCGAGGACTGTCATTCGCAGCGGCTTCGGCATCAACTATTTCCCAACCACGCAGCGGGCGTATGTGATCAATTCCGGCGCTGGTTACAGTATCACGAACTCAGTTACCACGACCATTGATAACATCAATCCTCTTGTGAACTTTGCCGATCCGTGGCCGGCGGCTTACTCCGTGGTGCGGCCGACCGGTAATGCCCAAGGTGCGGATACAGGCTATGGCACAAGCGTTAGCGGCGGCGTTTACAACGCTTCTAATTCCTATGTAGAGCAGTGGAACTTCGGCGTACAGCATGAACTGCCAGGCGCCACCCTGCTGACTGTGTCCTATGGCGGCGGACATGGCGTCAAGCTGCCGATTCACTTTAATGCAAATGACATCAATCCAATCTACTATGGCAAGCCGGGCGACGCTTCCGGCGTGAGTGTGATTCAGCGGCAGATTCCCAATCCGTTCCAGGGGCTGATCAACGTAGGTAACTGGCGGAATCCAACCATGTCGTTCCAGGTGCTGAACTACGCGTTCCCGCAATACGGATCGCTGCAGGAACAGTACATGCCGTGGGGCAGTTCGAGCTATAACTCCATGCAGGTTAGTCTGTCGAAGACAATGCGCTCCGGGTTGTCCGTTCGCATGGCCTACACCTGGGCGAAGAGCCTGGGCAATATTAACAATCTGATCACTGCCGACAGCGTGGGCGAGGGCAATGCCAATTATCAGAATTCGTATGCACGGTCGATTGAGAAATCGCTTTCAACGGCCGATATTCCGCATCGATTGGCCATGAATGGAACTTACAACCTGCCGTTCGGCCGCGGTCAGAAGTTCCTTTCGCGCACTTCCTTCAAAATGTCGAAACTGATCAGCGGCTGGCAGACTAATACAACGTTTACGATTCAAAGCGGGCTGCCGCTGCAGATCACGAACACGGGGCAGGCCACGTATGGCGGGTCGCGGCCAAGTTACACTTCGCTGGATCCACAGGCTTATACCGCGGGGTCCATTCAGAACCGGTTGGGTGGCGTATCCGGCGGTGCAGGCTATTTGGATAAGTCGGCTTTCCGGTTGACCAGCTACTTTGAGTTCGGCAATGTGCCGCGCACGGATGGCGACTTCCGCGCGCCACGGCCGATTAACCTGAATGTCTCGTTAAATAAGTATTTCCAGCTAACCGAACATTTCAAGATGCAATTCCGCAGCGAAATCTTCAATCCGCTGAACCATCCTATTTTTGGCGGCCCCAATGCACAGTTCGGCAATGCCGCGTTTGGGACAATTGGCGGCCAGGCCAATCGGCCGCGAAATATTCAGTTCGGACTGAAACTGATTTGGTAGCGAAACGCTAAACCGGGTCGCCGTCCTGATGCACGCGGACGTTGCGGCCCGCTTTTTCGGGCTTCTTGTAGCGCTCGACTTTAGTGCCGGTGGGGCCACCTTTGGTGCGGGTGAGAAGCGCCGAAATCTCTTTCGGCGACATCTTCTGAAACGTCTTGCAGGCCAGGACGTTTTGTTCGAGCTGGTCGATGGTCTCCATACCGCTGACCAGCGTGTCGACGTCGTGGCTCCAGGTGAAGCGCAGGCATTCATTGATACTGGCGACCTTGTTTTGAGTGATGCCGCCGATGGCGTTCGACTTCATGGCGAGCAGGCCCAGGCCCTTCTTGCGGATATTCGGCAACACGCTGCCGATGAAGCTGAGGTAGTGCGGATCGACCAGGTTCACTGGATGCTGCACGGTCTCCCAGCCATCGAAACCATCGAGCAGGCGCTGGTGAACCGTGGGGTCGTGGTGGCCGGTGAAGCCGATGTGGCGGACCTTGCCTTCCTTCTTCGCTTTGACAAAAGCTTCGAGCGAGCCTTTGGGGCCGAAGATCTTATCGACCTCTTCATGGGTGGCGACTTCGTGGCAGCACCACAGGTCGAGATAGTCGGTTTTCATGCGCTTGAGCGTGGTTTCGAGCTGGCCCATGGCTCCGGCGGCGTCGCGGAACTGGGCTTTCGACATGAGCAGGATCTTTTTGCGCAGCGCGGGATCGAGGGCTTTGCCGTAGGTTTCGTCGCTGGCGCCATCGTGATATTTGGCGGCGCTATCGAACATCACGACTCCCAGGTCGATGGCGCGATGGATGATTTTGACGCCTTCGGCTTCACCTTTGACTCGCATGTGGTAGCCGCCGAGGGTGATCCGCGAGACTTCCAGGCCGCTCTTGCCCAGGGTAGAGGTGGGCATAGGGGCATCGGCCAGTGCTTTCATGCTAACGCCTAATACGGCGCTTGTTGCTTGAAGAAAATGACGTCGATCCATGGCCGTATCCTAACATAATAAAGCTGGGGGGAGCGGCGGCGATTGAGCCCAATGCAATCCAGGTGAAATCGTGGCGCGGACACTCGTGTCTGCCGCGTCGAGATTCGTCTCGACGCTTTGTCGGCAACGCTACCCCACTGCCTCGACACGAGTGTCGAGGCGGCAAGCACGAGTGCTTGCGCCACTAGACTTCAGGAAATATGTTGCAATGGGCTATTGCCACGTCTACTTCATAGTTATGCGGGCGGTCTTGATGCCATCCAATCGGGGAAATTCATGGTCGAGATACTGATTGCCCACTAATTCAATTTTGGTTGGGTTCGGGCCGGCTCCAAATGGGGCGACTTCGCCGTACATGGCGGAGAGGTGATCGACGTTTTCCATGCCATCAACCACTTCTCCAAATGGAGCGAAGCCCTGGGCGTCGAGTCTCGGATTGTCCTGAAGATTGATGAAGACCTGCGTACTGCGCGTCCCCGGGCCGTTCATTGCGAAGGCCACCGTTCCACGCGTGTTCTTGTGGCTTGCCGGGTCGTCGGGGATTTTCAGCATGCGCCACATGCTGTTGGTTTTCGGATCGGGGTTGATGCCGAACTGCGCCAGGTCTTTCTTCACCACGCGATGGAAGCGCACATTATCGTAGAACTTGGCGTTGACCAACTGGTACATGCGGTCAGCCCCATTCGGCGCCCACGGGCGGTAGACCTGCACCGTGAACTGTCCCTTTGTCGTCTCAAAGATCACGCGGTATGCCGGTGGTGGTTCCGTGGGAACCGACGATGCGGTCGACTTGGCGGCCTCCACCTTCTTGGGTGAAGAGCAACCGCCAGAAAGTAACGTCAGAGCAATCGCAGCCAGAGTTAGTCGTTTCATACAGTTGTTAATTTATCGGTCGAAACGCCCCGGAAGATTAGGGTCTGTGATCACTTGGCAGACTTCCAGTTGTCCCCCGCGCCGGTTTCCACCAGCAGCGGGACTTCCAACTCGCGCACGCCTTCCATCAGCCGCTTGGCCATGGCACGCACTTCGTCGACCTCTTCCGGCGGGGCTTCGAAGACCAATTCGTCATGTACCTGTAGCAGCATGCGGGCCTGCATGCCGCGCGCGGCAAGTTCATGGTCGATGCGCACCATCGCCAGCTTGATCATATCCGCCGCGCCGCCTTGCAGTGGCGTATTGACGGCGGTGCGCTCGGCGAAGCCGCGGGCATTGGGGTTGCGGCTGTCCATGTCGGGAATTGGCCGGCGGCGGCCGAACAGCGTCAGGGCATAGCCGGAGGCGCGTACTTCGGCTATGGTCGCGTCGATCCAGCGCTTCACCCCTGCGTAGCGTTTGAAGTAGCTCTTGATGTAATCGTCGGCTTCGCCGCGCGGGATGCCAAGGGCCGCGGCGAGTCCGAATGACGTCTGGCCGTAGACGATGCCGAAGTTGACGGCTTTCGCGTTGCGGCGCATTTCGGACGTGACCAGCATGGGCGGAACCCCGAACACTTCCGAGGCAGTGCGCGTGTGAATGTCTTCACCGTGGCGGAAAGCGTCCACCAGCACGGGGTCTTTCGAGGCGTGCGCAAGCAGGCGCAGTTCGATCTGCGAGTAGTCGGCGACAACTAGTTTCCAGCCCTCCTGCGGGACGAAGGCGGCGCGAATTTCGCGGCCCAGTTCGGTACGCACGGGGATGTTTTGCAGGTTGGGATTCGTCGATGAGAAGCGGCCGGTGGCCGAGCCTGTCTGGTTGAACGTGGTGTGTATGCGCGAAGTCTCAGGCTTGATCAGCTCGGGCAGGGAATCGACGTAGGTGCTCTTCAGCTTGGTGAGGCCACGGTATTCCAGTACCTTGCCTGCGATTTCGTGCTCGGCTGAGAGCTCTTCCAACACATCGGCGGCTGTGGATGGAGCTTTGTTCTTGCCGCCGCGGCCGGGCGGGGTAATTCCCATCTCTTCAAACAGCACCTTGCCCAATTGCTGTGGCGAGTTGATGTTGAATTCGTGTTTGGCTAGAGCGTGGATTTCACCGGTGAGGCGGGCGATTTCCACCTGCATATAATTAGAAAGTGTTTGCAGCGCGGCGGGGTCCACGCGGATGCCGGTCTTTTCCATGCGCACCAGCACGGGGATCAGAGGCATGTCAATCTCTTCGTAGAGCTGGCGGAAGCCTTGTTCGTCGATCTGCGGATCGAGAATCGCGGCCAGTTGCAACACCAGGTCGGCATGGTTTTCAGCGCGTGCGCCGGGCTTGCGATGGAGCAGGCGTTCGGCCAGAGCTTCGAGTGTACAGCCGCCGGGGTCGGCACTGATCAGGAAGGCTTCGAGCAGAATGTCGCGGCTGATCTTGGGTGCGGGCGAAAGGCGTGAGAGCAACTGCTTGGCATCGTGAGCGATGAAGGCGCGGCCGGCTGGCAATTCGCGAATCGATGACGCACGGGCAACGCCCGGCGTGGCGCAGACCGCGAGCGTGTCATGAAACATGGCCAGGGCGGCAGGCACATCGGCGGGCACGGTTTCGAGGTACTCTGCAATCGAATCCACCGAGTGGTAATCGGCCACCTGGACTTCATCCGGCTCCATGGCTTTCAGGAAGCTGAAGAATTCCAATTCACGATAGATCTGTTTGAGCGCTTCCGCATCGGGCGATTGCGTGGTCATCGCTTCCAGCGTCCACTCAATGGGCACCGCGGTTTCGATGGTCGCCAGGCGCTTGCTCATCTCAATCTGGGCGCGGTTGTTCTGCAGGCTTTCGCGGTACATGCGCTTTTCCACTTCGGCGGCGCGGTCGAGCAATTGTTCCACGGGGCCGAATTTCAACAGCAGGTCTTTGGCGCCTTTGTCTCCGATGCCGGGCGCGCCCGGAATGTTGTCGACAGCGTCGCCTTTCAACGCCAGAAGGTCTGCCACCAGTTCGGGCGGCACGCCCATGAACTCCGTGACCTTTTCCGAATCGTAGATGGTGTTGTCCTTCGCCGGGTTCAGCATGCGAACTTTGTTGCCCACCAGCTGCAGCATGTCCTTGTCGCTGGAGACGATCATGACCTCAATGCCCGCTGCAGCCGCACGGCGCGCGATGGTTCCAATTACGTCGTCGGCTTCGTAGCCGGGGTATTCGAGCACAGGAATGCGCAGGGCTTCCAGTAGTCGGCGGACGTAGGGGATCTGGTCCTTCAAATCCTGTGGGGCTTCCGGGCGGTTGGCTTTGTACGCGGCGAACTCCTGCTCGCGGAGGGTAGGGCCAAGACTTTCGTAGACTGCCGCGACGTAGGCCGGCTTGTAGGTCTCAAGCAGCTTACGCACCATGTTGTGGAAGATGTAGACCGCTTCGGTGGCCAGACCTTCGGTGGTGCGCATGGGCGGCGCTGACATGCGGGCGCGGGCATGAAACGCCCGGAAGATGAAGCCGAACGAATCGATCAGAAACAGCTGGGGAGTGCTCATTTGGATTGTGCGCCTTTCGGATAGGAGCCGAGAACGCGCAGGAAGTCGGCGGTTTCGCCCAGATGCGCGATGGCTCGCTGGGAGACTTCGTCGTCGGCCTTGCCGAGGAAGTCGAGGTAGAACAGATACTCCCAGGGTTTGCCGCGCAGCGGACGGGATTCGATTTTCGACAGGCTCAGGTCGCGCAGTGCGAACGCGCTCATGGCGCGGAACAGCGCGCCGGGAGAATTGCGCGTGGTGAAGACCAGTGAGCTCTTCCAGTCTTTAGCCGATTCCATTCGCGCCGTCTCCGCTGCGGCCATTGCGCCTTTCAATTTGCCCGGGCGGCGGATGAGGAAGAAGCGCGTGAAATTCTGGCGGTCGTCCTCAATCGACTTGCGCAAAATGTGCGCGCCATAGTTTTCAGCCGCGACGGACGAGGCGATGGCGGCTGCGTCGTTGCGCTTTTCTTCGGCCAGCATTTTGACGCTGCCGGCGGTGTCGTAGAATGTTGTGCGCTCCATCTCAGGATGCGCGGCGAGGAACTTCAAACATTGATTCAATGCCACCGGGTGCGAATATATTTTTTTAATATCCTTCAATGCCACGCCCGGCATGGCGATTAAGTTGTGCACGATTCGCACATTTGTTTCGCCTACGATGGGTAATTCAAAATGCAACAGATGATCGTAATTCTCATGCACCGAGCCATGGAGCGTATTTTCGATGGGCACCGCCGCGGCGTCCACTCTGCCGGAGGCCACGGCTTGAAACATTTCGTCGAAGCGCTGGCAGGGCACAACGTCGATCTCTTCTCCCAGCAACTGGCGCGCGGCCTGCTGGCTGAATGCGCCGCGTTCGCCCTGGAACGCTACGCTGATTCTATTCTTTGTGGCCATCTATTTCCCATCCCATCGTTTGGCATCCTCTGCCGGAAGGCCCAGCAGGTCGAGCACGCGGTCCACGCTGTGATCAACCAGATCCTGCACCGTCTCAGGATTATTATAGAAGCCCGGGATGGGTGGCGCTATAATGGCGCCCATTTCCGTGAGTTGAGTCATGGTTCGCAAGTGGCCAAGGTGGAACGGAGTCTCGCGAACCATGAGGATAAGGCGGCGGCGTTCCTTGAGCATAACGTCTGCCGCACGTACGATCAGGTTCGAACTGATCCCCATGGCGATGGCGCTCATTGTATGAATGGAGCACGGGGCGACTACCATGGCCTGGCACTGGAAACTGCCGCTGGCGATGCGGGCGCCGATATCTTCATGCGGGTAGCTGACGTGCGCCAACGCTCGGAAATCCGCGGCTTTCTTACCCATCTCCAGGAATGCGGTGCGCTCGCCGGAGCGAGAGACAATCAGGTGCGTTTCCACTTCCTGCCGCTGGCGGAGTTTCTCCAGCAGGCGGTAACCGTAGATGGAACCGCTGGCGCCGCTGACGGCGACGATAATTTTCAAAAAAGGCCTCCTCTGAAAATTCTGTTCTGAATTCAGAACAAAATGGCAAAATTTATCCCACACTCCGGTATACTGGCATATGTAAATCCATTCTCAGGATACCGCCACCTTGGGAAGCCCGTGGAAATAAATTTGGCTCCCAGATGTGAACGGATTCTGGAGACGATTGGTTGGTCTGCGTCATCTATGGACGAAGCAGGACAAAAACTGAAACGTGCCCGCGAGCGATTGAACCTGCGGTACAGAGATGTCGAAGAGGCCAGTCTTCGCATCGCCGAGCGTCATCACAATGACGAGTTCATTGTTGCCTTGTCGCGTCTGTCCGACATTGAAAACAAAGGGACAGTTCCTACCATCTACCGCTTGTACAGCCTCAGCGCGATCTACCGGCTGAACATAATGGACGTGCTGGAATGGTACGGCGTCGACGTCGCCTCGATTCCGGCCGATGCCGCCCAGGTTGAGATAGAACGAACTCATATGATTGGGTTTAGTGCCGATGTTCATGGTGAAGTCACGCTCCCATTGGCGCTGGACCCTGGCATCGACCTGCGACGCACCACATACCTCAGCCGGGTCATCCAGCGCTGGGGGAAAATGCCGCTGATGTTGTTAAATGGCATGGACTTGAGAACTCATCGCTATGCGTATATCGGCTCTGACGACTGGTTTATGTACCCCATGCTGGTGCCGGGCAGCCTGATCCAGATCGACGAGAGCCGCCGAAAAGTAGTTAACACTGGTTGGACAAGCGAATTCGAACGGCCGATTTATTTATTTGAGCATCGGGCCGGGTATTCGTGTGCCTGGGGCAACCTAAACGAAGGTCAGATGGTGCTTCAACCGCATCCTGCATCTCTTTGCAATCCGGAGGTTTATAGTTATCCGGACGAGATCGATATCATTGGCCTGGTGGTTGGAGTGGCTATGCGTCTGGATCATCCACGACGACGCCGTGTTCGTTCTTGAGCAGGGTCAGAAGCGCTTCCAGGTCGGAAACGAACAATTTACGAGCAGGAGCCTTCATGGATGCGGGCGGAATGTTGCGGTACGGCGAGGTCCGCAACCAACTCTCCAATACAGTTCGCTTCTCAAACGTAAGTTGCGATAAATAAAGGTCCAAATCTGCTTTCTGTTGTTCTAGCCCGAAATTCAGCCACTCCGACATGGCGGCATTGTGACTCTCTTTCAACGCCCGATCCGATTCTTTATCTCCGAATACGAGTGCCAGACCATGATGTTCGTATTTCCCTGAATTCACTTCACGCAGACTGGATAAATAGACCAGCCTGCCGAAAACTGTAGGAATCTGCGAAAGCGTATGGCGCCATAAGTCTGAGGCTGCTCCGCGTTCCAAGACCTGTTTGGGTCGAATACTATTCATCGACCACCTCCTGTTGCTCTATGAATCCCTCTTCGCTAATTTGATTTCCGCAAATGAGGGGAGTATTTGTAGTACTACCTTCTTGTCCAGATTCTACACCAGATCGAGCCAATTTGAGCCCCCCAAAAATCATTTTTTTCACAAGTTGTCCACAACATAGCGGGTTTTAAGGATGGTTCTGAACTGGCACTGGTACTGTCGGCAAAGGTACTGGCTCTTATTCCCATGCCAAGAGTTTGAGTGTTCCAAATACGGAAAAGTTAAGCCACTTCGTACCAAGGGTTCGGGAAATCCCCTATGCTCGTTTTGTCACCAGCAATCACACCTTCGGCGAACCCGAAGAACTAAAGAATTTATAGGAGATTTTGACCATGAAAAAGCTTATCCTGATCGTCGCAGTCGCTATGACTATCCTTTCGGCTTCGGCCTCTGAAAAGAAGGCGAATGTGAAAGACGCCCCGATTCCGTCTTGCTACCCCTGCGCTGATCCGGTTCGTTAATCACCTGACTTTACCTAGGGCTAGGGAAATCCCCTGTGCTCGTTTTGTCACCAGCAATCATACCTTCGGCGAACCCGAAGAACAAAGAATTTAGAGGAGATTATAACCATGAAAAAGCTTATCCTGATCGCCGCAGTCGCCATGACTATCCTTTCGGCTTCGGCCTCTGAAAAGAAGGCGAATGTGAAGGACGCTCCGATTCCCTCTTGCTACCCCTGCGCGGATCCGGTTCGTTAATCATCTTACGCGTGGTTAGCTCAAGGGCTCTAGTGCCGCTAATTTGCTGAGCGTTTCTTCGGTCTATTGGTTGGAATGGAAGAAGATCGTCCGCGTTGCCGGGCGCGGTGTTGCGGTTGCCTCCGCAGTGGTTGAATTGCCATCTGCTCTTAAGTGGTAAGATCTGTGCTAACACTGTTTCACGCAGAGGTGCCCATGTCGCAGATGCTGATATACATGAGATGGATGTCGGGGCTTGAGTTGTTGCTTATCGCGCTTCTACTCGTCTTGCTGGTGCGGCGGTCTTTGTTTCGCACCTATCCGTACTTTTGTCTGTACTTAGGCTCGGAAATCCTGGCCCGCGTTACGTTTCTGCTTTTCCCTCTGAGAACCAGATACGCCGAGTTCTATTTCGGCTATACTCCGCTGCAGTGGGTGATTGGCATTCTGGTAGTTTATGAATTGTACGCAAACATCCTGACTGACTACCCGGGCATCGTCAGCGCCGGGCGTTGGGTGATTGGCGGTACATTTCTTATTGCCGTTCTTATTTCGCTCGCCTCCGGAGGTTATGACTGGAACCTGTCCGGTCAATCCTTTCCGAAGATCTTCTACTACACATATGCATCGCGGGGTATCAAGACTGCCGTTGTCCTATTCCTTTTCGGCATGACCGTCTTCCTGCGCTGGTTTCCCGCTCCGCTGGACCGCAACGTTCACGTTCATGGCCTTATTCTGTTCATTTATAATCTTATCGCGGCTGCATCGTTGATGATTCAAAACATCAAGGGGGCTGAATTTACGGATAATGCCAACCTGGCAATTTCCCTGGGCAATTGTCTCTGCCTGCTCGGCTGGATGTGGCAGTTATCCCCGATGCAAAGGCCCAAACGGGTGACTTATCGCAAGATTGACCCCCTCGACGAAGAACGGATCCTGGCTAAGCTGAGGTCGATCAACGACACCCTGGTTGGCGCCAGCAAGGATAAATCCGGCGATAGGGAATGATACACGCCCCACACTCTCGCATTTCCCAATGTATATATTGCTGCATTCTGCAAAGGCGATTGCAATTCTCGATTATTTCGGTTATGCTTTTCGGGTAGGCGTCCGGAGGTAATTGCCGATGACACTGACTGTAATGACCATTTTGACTCTGGCCGTTGTGCTGGCAGTCACTTTAGGGCTGCTGGTGCGCAGCCTGGCGAAACAGAACAATGATCGCTCCAGCGATACGCAGTGGAGCCAACAGTGGTTTGAGGAGTTTTCCGCTTCCGATTACCGGTTGATGAAGCGGCTTCTCTCTGAAGATGAGTTCAGGTTCCTGTCGCGGCAGGCGGGTTATACCGCTGAACTTGGCCGGAAGCTTAGAAAAGAGCGGCGCAACATTTTCCGAATGTACCTGAAGAACCTGAAGCGGGACTTCAACCGATTGTACACAGGGGCAACTATTCTAATGGTCTATTCGGATATTGACAGGCCGGAACTTGCTTCGGCGTTGTTCAGCATCCGTATCAACTTCTATGCTGCTTTGGTACGAGTGAATCTACGGCTGGCAATGCACGCATTTGGCTTGGAAATGATGGATGTTACTCCTATGCTGCAATCGCTGGAATTTCTGCAAGTGCGGGTGCGTTCTTTGCAACCCGAGGTTGCGGCCTGCTAATTTTATAGTTCAATCTAAATGATGGAATGAAGGGGGCAGTCAGAACAGGCTGCCCCTTTTCACGTCCAGACTACTTCGCCTCGTTCAGACTCCAATCGTACGGGAAATATTTGATTTTCCAGCCGCCGCCAGCGAAACTCTGGCCATCCAACCTGTACTTTGCTATGAACCTCAGCACGTCGGGCTCCGATTTCCCGAAGTCTTCGCGCATCCATTTGAAAATCTCCGATACAGTCAGCTCTTTTTTCCCATGGTCGACTTTGACGTTCCGTTCCTGCCCCATGTAGCGGCGCGTTTCGCGTTCCAGCATCGCCTCCACATTGGCCGCTGTAAAGACATCGCGCGAAAGCCACGGGCAGCCTGTGGAGCCACAGACTATCGCGAAGTGAATGCGAGGGTCTTTAAACTCTGCGCGGATCGTGTTCTTCTCGATGTCGTCCAGCGTTCTCATTTGCCCGCCGGTTCGGAATTTCATGCGATAAAAGAAAGTGATTTTCCCCCATGCGCTGATCAAGCGGTCGCGCTTTTCCGGATAATCCTTGACGATCGCCGAAATGACGAGTGCGTTGTAGGCATTCAGCCAGTAAGCCAGCCTGGCTTCGCGGGATGGGAAAAGCGCGGGGTGGGACTGTGGCGAAACTTCGCCAATGGCGGAAACATAACGTTCCAGTGCACCTGAATCCTGCTTTAATCCCGCATACCGCACGGTGCCGTTGTCGAGCACATGTTTCTTCAAGATCACGTCCCACGCCGCAGGGTCGGGCGCTGCGGCGGCCAAAAGCGCCAATGCGATGATCATAGTTTTTTCAAATGCTCCTTGGCCAGTTTCAATTCGGGGAACTCTTTTTCGGCGGCGCGGAATTCCGCAGTGTGGATGCAGCGTCGCGCGCCGGCGTGCTGAACGGGATGGCGCAGATGAAGCATCTCATGGTACATCACGTACTCGATTGCGAGCGGTGTCGATGTGGGGCCGTCTAGAATCTTGCTGAGGATAATTGCGTTATGAGATGGATCGTAGTGGCCAAGCAGCGTGCGCGAGATGGTGCGGCTCCAGCCCAGTTGCGGCCGCGCCATCAGCCCGTTGAAGAAGCGCAGATTCAGATCCTCGAAGATCGTCTCCAGATGGAACCGCTCGCCCTCAGGCCCCGAAACATATTTACGTCCGCGCTGCTGCTTTACCAGGTGCATGGTGCGGCGTACTTCCTGCCTGTTCAGGTACAATTTAAAGCGATGGGAGTGGGCTGCGGGAACGGGCCTGCGGAACAGTTTCGAGAGCAGGATCCAGGCTAGTGATTCCATCACCGGCGATGGAGCGCCCTCCAGCAGGTCGGGCAACTTCACCTCAATCGAATTCGATTCCAGCTTAATGCTACTATTGACGTTTGCGAGCCTGCGAAACTGAATGTGGATTTCAGGCGGCTGAGTGCGTGGTTTTAATTCCATAAACACACGGCGGTAGATCTCCGCGGTAGTTTCAAATAGTAAGGCGCTGTGGACCGGCACTGCTACTGAATTTAGCATACCCGGGCAGGGCGTAATGTGTGCGCAAAGTCTTCGCAAGCGATAGAGGGAGGATACTTGGGTAAAGCTAAAATCACGGCGATCGGTTGTTACACGCCGCCCCGGGTACTAACAAACGACGATCTGGCGAAGATGGTCGATACCAATGATAAGTGGATTGTGGAGCGGACCGGCATCAAAGAGCGCCACATTGCCGATGCGGATGTGGCCACGTCCGATCTTGCGGTAGAAGCCGCCAAGGCGGCGCTGCTGATGAGAGGCATTCCAGCTTCCGACGTGGATGCGATTATTGTCTGCACCGTGACGCCGGATATGATGTTTCCCGCAACCGCCTGCCTGGTGCAACACCGCATTGGCGCGGTTGGCGCATGGGGCTTCGATCTGATTGCAGCCTGTTCGGGATTCGTATACGGGTTGACCACCGCGGCGCATCTGGTGGCTGGCAACACGCACAAGAAGGTGCTGGTGATTGGCGCCGACACCATGTCGCGCATCATCAACTATAAGGACCGCGGCACCTGCATTCTTTTTGGCGACGGCGCCGGTGCGTTTCTGGTGGAACAGTGCGACGACGATGAGAACGGGTTTATCGATTTTCTGAATGAAATCGATGGCTCCGGCGGCGAGTTTCTGAAGATGCCCGCCGGAGGAAGCCGCATGCCGGCCAGTCTGGAGACGGTGCAGCAGGAGATGCATTATGTGCATCAGGACGGCGGCCAGGTATTCAAGTTCGCAGTGCGCAAGATGCATGAGATCTGCAGCACGATTCTGGATCGCAACGGCTACACTGCCGATGACATCAAGTTGCTGATTCCGCATCAAGCCAATCGGCGCATCATTTGGGCAACGGCTGAGAAGTTGGGTATTCCGCTGGACCGTGTTGTGATCAATATTGATAAATACGGCAACACGACGGCGGCGACGATTCCTCTGGCAACTCGCGACGCGGTGGAGAGTGGCCGGTTGAAGAAGGGCGATCTGGTGCTGTATGCGGCCGTCGGCGCGGGCTTCACGGTTGGCGCGAATTTGTGGCGGTGGAGCTTTTAGATCGTTAGTGTGCTGGGGCCGGTACTACAGGACTGAACCTGACCAGTCCTGCTACTGAACCGGCCTTTGGCCTATTCTGAACTTCAGCGAGTTGGCCCAATGTGGGGAGGTGCTGAAGTTTCCCCCTCTGCCCGCTGTTACCACCGAAGACGCTGTTCTGGTGGTGCGGTTCACTCGCAACTGGATCCATTATGGGGCCATTGCTCTGACGGCGATTTGCGCCGTTACGGCTGCCGTGGAGGGCGTGCTTGGGCTCTAAGCACGCCAACCGCTGATCAACCCCTTGGAACCCATTTTTGCAATTGCCGCCAGCAGTCCGCCGTTCCCGGGAAGGTAGCAAGGCAGGCTGGGGCGCTGGTAGTTGTGACCGCTGGCCGTATACTCGTTCTTCGGCGTCTTCAGCAGCAGCGCATCGATGGCGAGTTTCGCATCGCCCAGTTCGGAGGCCGTCATCGAGACCATCGGATAATCCCAGCCCCAAGTGTCCGGCCACTTCCATTCGCGCATGACTCGGTCAAGTGTGCGCCGCATCGTCGCCCGGTCGACTCCAACTCCTGGCAATACTCCCATCGCGGCAAGCATCGAGGGGTGATCGCGATTGCGCTCCGTAAACGTCTGCGGGCAGTTTTCGTGCGCCAGATAAACACCGTCTTTTGCCGGTAATGCCGACAAGTTCGCACGAACATGTTCCCACTTTGGATCAGGCGGTAGGCCCAGGCGCTGACGCCACTGTTGCGCGATTCCCAAGGCGTGTGCCCAATAGGCCAGTTCGTACGTCGGGTTCCAGGTTTCGCGGGGCGGATGATTTTCCTGCGCGGGGATCACTGGCGGTCCTAATACATATCGCTTGCCATCCCAATGCGCGAACGACGCCATGAACTGTGCGGTTTCAAAGACCACGACGCGGTATCGATCCAGCGTCTGCGCCTTCGGCGCGGCAGCGTACATAAGTTCCGCGTAGGAGATCGGATGCGGTTGCTGCCAGATGAGAAACGGCCCGATATTCGAAGGGCTGTCGTCGCCGTTCGGGCCGCACATCTTGGGCCATCGCGCGCCTGCGTAACCCTGTTGTTTGGCCTTGGCGCGTGCAGAGGGCAGGATGTGACCGTACCAGCTGAGGCTCCGCTCCAGCAGTTGCGGCCGGCCCCACATGGCGAAGTGCGCGGCGTGCCACCAGTGCATCTCCAAATGGAATTTTCCGTACCAGCTGTTCATTGTCAGGCCGGTCTCTTGCGGGGGCAGGGAACCGGCGCAGTGGATTGCGGTCAGGTATTGAGACAGGACGGCGCGGCGCTCGAGTTCGCGATTTTCGGGGAATTCGACCGAGGCGCCGCTCGACCAGAAGCGCTGCCAATGCTCGGCGCAGGCGGCGAAGCAATCGGGATGCGCGGCGCCGGTTTTGACTGGCTCAAACAGCACTGAGAATGACAATTTGCCGCTGCCCGGACGCAAGCGCTCGATTACCGGATGCAATGCGAAGCTGTGCTCGCTGCGGCGTTCCAAGCGGACCTCTGTCTTCCAGCGGATCGAGACGTTGTAGGTGTCTCCATCGAGCGTGCGCTGGATGTCGCCCGTGGTCTTGTGTGCTTGGGGTTTGTTCCAATCGGCTGCTGTGATTCCCGGTGACGCGTAGGGAAAATCGATCACTACCTTCAACGGCGTGTCCACTTCGCAGGCCAGCATATCGAGTGTGGGGTGTACGCAGGTGCGGACGGTGACTGGCTTGCCTTTGTATTCGAAGCGGCTGATGAGCGTGCCGGTCCATAAATCGAGTGTCTGTTCGGGGTTGCGGATGTCGTCTGGCGCAAGGCCCAGAAAGCCGATCCGGCCCAGATGCAGCCGGTGCGGGTTCTCGCGCAACCAGTTGAAGATCTCTTCCTGTCCTTTGCCGTTTGAGGCGTAGCCCACCATGCGTCCGAACGTGTCGTATTCGGTGAGCTTCAACTGTCCGGCTGGGCGGCGAAAGCTGTGCCAACCCCACTGTGATTGCGTGCACAGCGGGAAGCTCTTTTCGAATTTGTCAGGGAAGGTCTGCAGGCCCGTGACGTCGGCCGAGAACGCGAACTCTCCGTTGCCGACGCCCAGCGGGGCGCGCGGATCATCCGCTTTATAGACGGGGTTGTGGCGGGACACTAGTGGTTTTCGTTCCAGTGTTCCAGCGGCGAGCGCGGCGGCGAGGAACTCTCTGCGGTTTACGGCAATCATCGTCTATGAGCATCGCACGATTTAGATGGACGTGGAGTGAGGCCCCTGCGCTGCGACGCAAATGTTTTCATTAGCAACCCACTTGCCAAACCCAACACCACTTTGCTATTCTGTATAAGTTGCCGTTATGAAAACCCGTTCGCGGGTTGATTGCGCCTTCATTACATTCCTGCTACACTGAAATTTCACTACAGCAGGTTGTTTTCAAATTTTGGGAGGCTGGGGTCTGCTTTATCGATGCCCGGCCGTTAGGACCAGATCAAATTATGGCTCGGAAACCCGGTAAGAAATATACTCTTGCCGCCAAGCAGGTTGAGGCACGGCCTTATCACCTCGCTGAGGCGGTTACTCTCGTCCAGAAGATCAAATTCGTCAAATTCGATGAAACGGTAGAGGTCCATATGAAATTGGGCGTCGATCCGAAGCATGCCGACCAAATGGTCCGCGGCACCATCGTTCTGCCGAACGGCCTGGGCAAATCCAAAAAAGTTCTTGTCATCTGCACTGGCGATAAGCAGCGCGAGGCCACCGAAGCGGGCGCCGACTTTGTCGGCGGCGAAGAGATGGTCACGAAAATTCAGTCCGAAGGTTGGACTGATTACGACGCTGTCATTGCAACGCCTGACATGATGCGGTCGGTTGGTAAGCTCGGAAAGGTGTTGGGTCCGCGCGGACTGATGCCGAATCCGAAGACCGGTACCGTCACCACTGATGTCGCCAAGGCAGTGCTCGAAGTCAAAGCTGGTAAGGTTGAATTCCGTGTCGACAAAACGGGCGTTATTCACGCTCCTGTTGGCAAGGTCGGCTTTGAAAACGGCAAACTCCTGGAAAACGCCAGCACGCTGATCCAGGCCGTTATCAAAGCCAAGCCGTCAGCGGCGAAGGGCAAGTACATCAAGAGCGTCACGCTCTGCTCCACCATGGGGCCAGGCGTATCGTTGGATGTTGCTGACTTCAATGCGGTGAAAGCATCGGCGAACTAACCTGCCAAGGAGAATCACTCAATGAAAAAGAGAGCTGAAAAAATCAAAGACGCGGAAGTTCTGCGCAAAGCCCTGAGCGAATCGCAGCATATCTTTTTGGCGGGCTTCCAGAAGATGACCGTTGATCAGGACTTCCAGTTGCGTAAAGCTGTTCGCGCAGCGGGTGGAAGCTACAAAGTCATCAAGAACAACGTCGCGCAGAAGGCCAGCGAAGGGCTCGGTTCCAAGGATCTGTTTGAGAACCTTGCCGGCATGACATCCATGGTCTACACCAGCAATGACCCCGTCGCCGTGGCAAAGGCGCTCACCGCTTATGCCAAAACCAATCCCAGCTTTACATTCAAGGCTGGCATGGTTGAAGGCCGGGTCATCAACATCAAGGAAATTCAGGATCTAAGCAACATGCCTCCGAAAGAGGAGATTTATGCAAAGATTCTGTGGCTCATCAATTCTCCGGCGCAGCGGTTGGTGACAGCAATGAACGGCGTAGGCCGCAATCTGGCTGTCGTGGTCGATCAAGGCGTCAAGGAAAACAAGTTTCAGTCGTAACGATTTTAATTATCAGGAGTCTAGAACATGGCGGACATCAACGCAATTGCAGAATCGATTCAAGGGCTGACGCTGCTCGAAGCGTCTCAGCTCGTTAAGTTGCTGGAAGAGAAGCTGGGCGTGAGCGCAGCGGCTGCTTCGGTAGCAGCAGCTCCGGCAGGCGGCGCAGCAGCTGCCGCTCCGGTTGTCGAAGAGAAGACCGAATTCACGGTTATCCTCACCGGCGCTGGCGCAAACAAGATCAACGTCATCAAGGCTGTCCGCGAAGTCACCAGCCTCGGATTGAAGGAAGCCAAGGACCTCGTCGATGGCGCTCCCAAGCCGATCAAAGAAGGCGTGACCAAGGACGAAGCCGCTGCCATCCAGAAGAAGTTTGTGGATGCTGGCGCAACTGTCGAAGTAAAGTAGTTCATTCCAATTGCTTTAGTGCGATCCGGCCGGGGGTACTCCTCCGTCCGGATCTGTACTTATTTGTGGCGTAGTGTACCCTCGTTTGACCAGAGGGTAACAAATCTGTTACGATATCATTGGTTTTGGATCCGAGCCGGATATTGCGATTGTGAACCTCACAGACTGCGAATCTGACGGCAGCTTGTTAAAAGCTGCACATAGCGCTGTGCGTACGTGTGCGCACGGCCAGAAGTGTGTCCCCTCCGATGTAAATGTCAGGCCAACATTCGCCACATCTTCCGTGCCTGTTTTCGTTTTTCCTCAGTATCAAATCAGAATCACCAGCGTTGCCGTATTTCCCCCCGCGCTAGGAGATTTCTGGACTGCCGCAACTTCCTGGTGCCCGCCGGGACTTCTGCGATGACGACTTGTGCGGCCTCCGGATTCTTACGCGATCCGCGCCGTGTGAGCATTTGAGATCGTAAGTGAACTGTGTGGGCCTGCGCCTTTAGGGTCCCGGTTCTTTTAGGAGTGATAATGGATAATTCGGTACAAATCGCCACCCGAGAAAGAGTTGATTTTTCGAAAATCAAGACTTCGATCCCCATCCCCAATCTGATCGAAGTACAAAAGAAATCTTACGAACGCTTTCTTCAAATGGATCTTTTGCCGCCAGAGCGTGACGACTCCGGCCTGCAAAGCGTATTCGCCAGTGTATTCCCCATCTCCGATTTCCGGGGCTTATCGCAACTGGAATTCGTAGACTATTCCATCGGTAACTGGGAGTGCAAATGCGGCAATCTGAAAGGGTTGCATCACCTACGTTCCACTTGCCGCAACCCTGCCTGCGGCGCCACCATTCAGACCGATCCGTTTCATCCCGGTGACGTCCTCTGCCACAAGTGCGGTACCTTCAACAAGAACATCGTGACCTTCTGCAACCGCTGCGGCGATCCCGTCGGCCTGCAGTTGAAGTACGACGTGAAAGAGTGCGAAGAACGCGGCATGACCTACGCCGCGCCGCTCAAAGTCACCATACGGCTTACTGTGTTCGACAAGGACCCGGAAACGGGCGCGAAGAGCACACGCGATATTAAGGAACAGGAAGTCTTCTTCGGCGAAATCCCGCTGATGACCGACAACGGTACCTTCATCATCAACGGCACTGAGCGCGTCATCGTTTCTCAGTTGCACCGTTCGCCCGGCGTGTTCTTCGAACGTGTTCAGGCACAGGGCTACTTCCTGGGCAAGATCATCCCGTATCGCGGTTCGTGGGTCGAATTTGAATACGATAATAAGAATCTGCTGTACGTCCGCATCGATCGTAAGCGTAAGTTCTACGGTACGGTGTTCCTTCGCGCGTTGGGCCTGAAGAGCGACGAGCAGATCATCCACACCTTCTATACCGACACGCTGAGCAAGATCACCGTCAAAGACCGCAAGTTGATGTGGGGCGTTTCGCGCGGCCTTCTGACCATGAAGTTGTCGCACGCCATCAACGACAAAGCCGGCAACACCGTCGTCACGCAGGGCAAGAAGATCACGCAGAGCGTTTTACGCGATATTCAAAAGGCCAAAATCGAAATGGTGGAAGTCTCCGCCAATGATATGGAAGGCGCTCATATCGCCGCCGATGTCATCGATATGGAGACGGGCGAAGTCATGGTGGAAGCAAACCATGAGCTGACTCCGGTGATGATCGGCAAGCTGCTCGAAGCCGGTATCCCCGAGTTCGAAATCTTCTTCCCGGAACGCGACGAAGCGGGCAACGTCATCAGCGCCACACTGCGCAAAGATGCAGTGAAAACCCAGAACGACGCGCTGCTCGAAATCTACCGCAAGCTGCGTCCAGGCGATCCGCCCACCATCGACACCGCTACCCAGTTGTTCAACGGCATGTTCTTCGATGCGCGCAAGTATGATTTTTCACGCGTCGGCCGCATGAAGTTCAACATTAAGTTGTGGGACAAGGCCGATGCGACGTCGCTCGATAAGCGCACGCTCGATCCGGGCGATTTCCACTCCACTATCCGCTACCTGTTGAAGCTGCGCCGCCAAATCGGCGTGGTGGATGACATCGATCACTTGGGTAACCGCCGCGTTCGCGCCGTGGGCGAACTGCTCGAAAACCAGTTCCGCATCGGCCTGGTTCGCATGGAACGTGCGATCAAGGAAAAAATGTCGGTGTACCAGGAAATGTCGACGGCAATGCCGCACGATCTGGTCAATGCCAAGCCCGTTATGGCCGCGATCCGCGAATTCTTCGGTTCCAGCCAGCTGTCGCAGTTCATGGATCAGACCAACCCGCTTTCGGAGATCACGCACAAGCGCCGTCTCTCCGCTCTTGGACCGGGCGGTCTGTCACGCGAACGCGCAGGCTTCGAAGTCCGCGACGTTCATCCCACGCACTACGGCCGCATCTGCCCGATTGAAACGCCGGAAGGCCCGAACATCGGTTTGATCTCGTCGCTCTCCTGCTTTGCGCGCATCAATGAATACGGCTTTATCGAAAGCCCGTATCGCCGCGTGTTGAGTGGCGTGGTGATTGACGAAGTCAAGATCCTCAACCCTGGTGACACACCGTTCAAAGTGGGCGATGTGATGACACTCGGGGCGCTGGAAAAAGCCAACGAGGCTGTTAGCAAGAAGAAAATCGCAGAATACGAAGCCCATTGCGACTACCTGTCGGCATGGGAAGAAGATAAGTACATCGTTGCCCAGGCGAACATTCCGCTCGACGCGACTGGCCACATTACAGATGAGCTGGTCAATGCACGCCAAGCCGGTAACTTCGTGCTGAAGAGCCGCGATGAAGTCGAGTACATGGACGTTAGCCCGAAGCAGTTGGTGTCGGTCGCCGCGTCGCTGATTCCGTTCCTTGAAAACGATGACGCTAACCGCGCATTGATGGGATCGAACATGCAACGCCAGGCTGTTCCGCTGCTGCGCGCCGACGCGCCGTTTGTTGGTACGGGTATGGAGAGAGTCACGGCGCGCGATTCCGGCGCGGTGGTCATCTGCAAACGTGCCGGCATTGTTGACTCGGTGGATAGCGAACGTATCATCGTCCGCGTGGAAGGTAACGTTCACGAAGGTCAGCTGTCGCGCGAGGTCGGCGCGGACATCTATCAGCTGATCAAGTTCAAACGTTCCAACCAAAACACCTGCATCTCGCAGAAGCCGATTGTGAAGATCGGTCAGCGCGTACGCAAAGGCGATGTGCTGGCTGACGGTCCTTGCACCGATAAGGGCGAGTTGGCTCTTGGCCGCAACGTGCTGGTGGCGTTTATGCCCTGGCGCGGTTATAACTTCGAAGATGCTATCGTCGTTAGCGAAAAGCTGGTGAAGGAAGATTACTACACTTCGATCCACATCGAAGAGTTTGAAATCGAAGCACGCGACACCAAGCTTGGACCGGAGGAAATCACCCGCGATATTCCGAACATCGCAGAAGGTTTCCTGCGCAATTTGGACGAAAGCGGCATCATTGTTGTCGGTTCCACCGTAAAGCCGGGCGACATTCTGGTTGGCAAAGTGACGCCGAAAGGCGAAACGCAGCTGACGCCGGAAGAAAAACTGCTCCGCGCGATCTTCGGTGAAAAGGCCGGCGACGTGAAGGACGCGTCGCTTTACTGCCCGCCCGGAATCGAAGGCACCGTGGTCGATTGCAAGGTGTTTTCGCGTAAGGGTGCGGATTTGGATGAGCGTTCGAAGTCGATTCTGGAGATCCAGATCGAGCGCATGCATCGCAACCTGGATGACGAAAAGCGCATTCTGAACGACGAGCGCTCGAAGCGTCTGGCTGTGGAGATGGACGGCAAGATTGTACTGCTTGACCTCCACGACGAAAAGACCAACAAGAAACTGCTTTCGAAAGATACCGTGATTACTCGCGATATTCTTGAGAAATTGCGTGCCCGCGATCTGAAGCGCATGAAGTTCAAGGACAAGGATCCGCGCTTGAACGAAATGATCGACGAAACGGAAGAGATGACTTCGCGTCAGATCGCCGTACTCGAAAAGATCACCGAAGAAAAGATCGCAAAGCTGCGCAAGGGCGACGAACTGCCCCCTGGCGTGATCAAGCTGGTGAAGGTCTATATCGCCATGAAGCGCAAGCTTTCCGTCGGCGATAAGATGGCCGGCCGCCACGGTAACAAGGGTGTTATCTCGCGCATCGTTCCTGAAGAAGATATGCCGTATCTGCCGGATGGAACGCCGGTAGAAATCGTGCTCAATCCGCTTGGCGTGCCTAGCCGTATGAACGTGGGACAGATTCTGGAAACCCACTTGGGCTGGGCCGCTCATGCGCTTGGTTTCCACTTCGCAACGCCGGTTTTTGACGGCGCGACCGAAAAAGATATCAAGGCCATGCTGGTAAGGGCAAACCTTCCGACCTCCGGTAAGGTTGAATTGTTGGACGGCATGACGGGCAACAAGTTCGAACAACCGGTGACCGTGGGCTACATCTACATGTTGAAGCTCTCGCACTTGGTTGATGATAAGATCCACGCCCGGTCCATCGGGCCCTATTCGTTGATCACGCAGCAGCCGTTGGGTGGTAAAGCCCAGTTCGGCGGCCAGCGCTTCGGCGAAATGGAAGTTTGGGCGCTCGAAGCATATGGAGCTGCCTATGTGTTGCAGGAACTGCTGACGGCCAAGTCGGATGACGTTTACGGCCGCGCCAAGATTTACGAAGCGATTGTGAAGGGCGAAGTGGCCGCCGAACCTGGCGTGCCGGAATCGTTCAACGTGTTGATTCGCGAATTGCAGTCCCTGTGCTTGGATGTGGAACTGATGAAGAGGCCCGCCATGGTGCCCGATACGGCGCTGGCGGCGGACTAAAGGAGCATATTCAATGTACAGATCCTCTCCTTACGAGCGTGCAAATTTGATTGCGGACTTCGATTCAATTCGAATCAGTCTCGCATCGCCTGAAAAGATCCGGAGCTGGTCACACGGTGAAGTGACCAAGCCGGAAACCATTAACTATCGAACCTTCAAGCCCGAGCGGGATGGCCTGTTCTGCGCCCGCATCTTTGGACCAGTTGCCGATTGGGAATGCTTGTGCGGTAAGTACAAACGCATGAAGCATCGCGGCGTCATCTGCGACAAGTGCGGTGTTGAAGTTACACTGAGCCGCGTGCGCCGCGAGCGCCTCGGCCACATCGAACTGGCTAGCCCCTGCTCTCACGTATGGTTCTTTAAGGGCCTGCCGAGCCGCATCGGCTACCTGCTCGACATCACCCTGCGTGAACTCGAGCGCGTGCTGTACTTCGAAGCGTTCGTGATTCTCGATCCGGGTGAGGGCACCGGCCTTTCCGAAGGCGAAGTCATCAGTGACGAACGCAAGCGTGCCCTGGACCAGGACCACGCAGGCAAGTACATCGCCATGATGGGCGCTGAAGGCATCAAGGAACTGCTGAAGCGCGTCGATTGCGAAAGCCTCAGCCTGGAAATCCGCGAGAAGATGAAGACCGAGCAATCTCAGCAGAAGAAGCTGAAGTTTGCAAAGCGTCTGCGGGTGGTTGAGAGCTTCCGCAAATCCGGCAACAAGCCGGAGTGGATGATTCTCGATGTTACGCCGGTCATCCCTCCGGAATTGCGTCCGCTGGTACCACTGGATGGCGGCCGTTTCGCTACGTCCGATCTCAACGATCTGTATCGTCGCGTTATCAACCGCAACAACCGCTTGAAGAAACTGATGGAGCTGCATGCTCCTGACGTGATCGTGCGCAATGAAAAGCGCATGTTGCAGGAAGCTGTTGACGCGCTGTTCGACAACGGACGCCGCGGCCGCGTATTGCGTGGTGCGAATAATCGTCCGCTGAAGTCGCTCTCCGATACCTTGAAAGGTAAGCAGGGCCGCTTCCGTCAGAACCTTCTCGGTAAGCGCGTCGATTACTCGGGCCGTTCCGTTATCGTTGTCGGACCGGAATTGAAGCTGCGCCAGTGCGGTCTTCCCAAGAAGATGGCTCTGGAACTGTTCAAGCCGTTTATCTATCATCGCCTGGAACAGCGTGGTCATTGCACGACTATTAAACAAGCGAAAGAGCTTGTTGAACAGCAAGACCCGGTAGTGTGGGACATTCTGGAAGAGGTGATTAAAGATCACCCGATTCTGCTGAACCGTGCTCCCACATTGCACCGTTTGGGAATTCAGGCGTTTGAGCCTGTGCTGGTTGAGGGTAAGGCAATTAAGCTTCACCCGCTGGTCTGCACCGCGTTCAACGCTGACTTCGACGGCGATCAGATGGCCGTTCACATTCCGCTGTCGCCGGAAGCGCAGATTGAAGCTTCGACGTTGATGCTCGCGTCGAACAACATTCTGTCTCCTGCACACGGTTCACCGATCGCGATTCCGACGCAGGATATGGTGTTGGGTCTTTACTACCTCACCAAATCACGCACTGGCGCCAAGGGTGAAGGCCGTACGTTTGCATCGATCGATGACGTTCTGATCGCCCTGGAAATGGGCGAAGTGGAAACGTTGACGCCGATCAAACTGCGCCACACGGGCCGCGTGATCGATCTGGTAAAGGCTTTCGACAGCCAGAACCTGATCCACACCGAGCCGATCGAATTCGTGAAGCAGTACATGGACACCACCGTCGGCCGCGTCATTCTGAATGATTGCCTGCCTGACGAGATGCCCTACATCAACGGCCTTTTGAAGAAGAAGGGCCTGACGCAACTGGTGCAATACTGTTACCTGAAGTTCGGGTTGCAGGTCACCGTCAAGATGCTTGACGAAGTGAAGGCACTGGGCTTCCTGTATGCAACGCGTGCCGGTATCTCCATCGGCATCGATGACATGGTTGTTCCTCAGAGCAAAGTTCAGCTCGTGAAGGACGCCGAAAAGAAAGTCATCGAAGTGCAGGCGCAGTATCAGGAAGGCGCCATCACGCAGGGCGAACGCTACAACAAGATCATTGAGATCTGGTCGAAAGTCACCGAAGACGTTTCTGGTGAAATGTTCAAGGTGATGGAAGAGGACGACCGTACGGGCCGCTACCTCAACCCGATTTACATCATGGCCGACTCCGGCGCCCGCGGATCGAAACAGCAGATCCGCCAGCTCTCTGGTATGCGCGGATTGATGGCTAAGCCGTCAGGCGAAATCATCGAAACGCCCATCACGGCGAACTTCCGCGAAGGCTTGAACGTATTGCAATACTTCATTTCGACGCACGGCGCGCGTAAGGGCTTGGCGGATACGGCTTTGAAAACGGCCGACTCCGGTTACCTGACACGCCGTCTGGTCGATGTGGCGCAGGACGTGATCGTCACCGAACACGACTGCGGCACCATTGAAGGCATCTACGTGGAACCGATCATCGAATCGGGCGAAATCATCGAACCGTTACGCGACCGTATCGTTGGACGCGTGGCCTTGGAAGATCAGCTCGACTTCGAAAACAACACCATTGTCAGCGTGGACGAAGTCATCACCGAAGACCTGGCCAGCGCCATTCAGGCTGCCGGTATCGAACGCGTGAAGATCCGCTCAGTGTTGACCTGCGAATCCAAGCGCGGCGTTTGCCAGCTCTGCTACGGGCGTAACCTCGCCACGGGCCGGTTGGTGGAGCGCGGCGAAGCGGTCGGCGTCATTGCTGCACAGTCCATCGGCGAACCTGGCACACAGCTCACCATGCGTACGTTCCACATCGGTGGCGCGGCTACGCGAGCCAGTGAACAGTCGACGCAGGATGCGAAGTCGAACGGCTTTGTGAAGCACCTGGCGATCCACACGGTTCGCAACGCGAAGGGCGAACTGATCGCGATGAATCGCAACGGCATCCTGGCCATTTTGGATGACAAGGGCCGTGAGCGCGAACGCTATCAGGTTGTGTACGGCGCGAAGATCCTTTATGAGGATGGCGCGCCCGTGAAGCAGAACGCGATCCTGTTGGAATGGGATCCGTATACGTTCTCGATTCTCACCGAATTGAGCGGTACGATTCATTTCAAGGATTTGATCGATCAGATTACGACGACCGAACAGGTCGACGAAATCACTGGTCTGTCGCAGTTGGTTGTGACCGACGCCGTGGATGAAAAGCGCTTGCCGCAGATCATCGTGCGGCCGGCCGGCGGCCACCGTTCGGATGAGAAGAAGTACCTCATGCCGACACACGCTCACTTGATGGTTCACGATGGGGAAGAAGTTCACGCCGGCGATGTTGTGGCTAAGATTCCTCGCGCAACCACCAAGACCAAGGACATCACGGGCGGTTTGCCGCGCGTCGTGGAATTGTTCGAAGCGCGCAAGCCGCGTGACCCCGCGGTGATTGCCGAGATCAACGGTACGATTCGTTACGGCGAAGTATCGAAAGGTCTGCGCAAGATCCACATCCTGCCTGACTTGGTTGATTCCAAGACGCTTGGACCGCAATCCGGCGGCGAAGAAAAGGAATACTCGCTTCCGCGCGGTGTTCACATCAACGTCCAGGAAGGCGAAAAAGTGAAGGCCGGCGATCCGTTGATGGACGGTCCTCGTAACCCGCACGATATTTTGAGCGTGTTGGGTGAAAAGGAACTGCAGAAGTATCTGGTAAACGAAATTCAGGAAGTTTACCGCTTGCAGGGCGTTAACATCAACGATAAGCATCTTGAAGTAATCTCGCGCCAGATGATGCGCTGGATTAAGATTGAGGACATCGGCGATACGGAATTTCTGCCCGAGGAAGTTCTGGATAAATTTAGGTTCAAGGAAGAGAACGACCGCGTGCTTGAGGCAGGCGGGCGTCCGGCGCAAGGTAAGGCCGTGTTGTTGGGTATTACCAAAGCGTCACTGGCAACCGATAGCTTCATTTCGGCTGCCAGCTTCCAGGAAACCACTCGCGTGTTGACCGAAGCCGCCATCTGCGGCAAGGTCGATTACCTTCGCGGCTTGAAGGAAAACGTGATCATGGGCCGTCTGATCCCTGCCGGAACCGGTATGGATTACTATCGCACGGTAAAGATCGCGGGCGAAGACGTGGTGGAAGAAGAACCGATGCCGGAAGCCGAAATCAGCTTGGCCGAGGGCATCCCTGGGTATGACGAAGAGGCGCGGTCGCTTTATACGGGCGGCTTGAGCGAAGATCCGGGCGAGGATCCCGGGTTGGCCGAGTAATACCGAGCCGCGCGCGTACTTGTCCGCCATAGCTCGCAGAGCGAAGGCGGAAGCAAGCGGTTGTTTAGAAAGGCCCGCTGGAAACAGCGGGCTTTTTTGCGTAATGCGCTCCCAACTTTTGCGCCAATGGATTATGATTTTCGCAAGTTCGATTCGTTTGAAGCTGCCGACAAGGCGGATCGGGATTACTATCGGTCGCTGACGCCTGAACAGCGAGTTGAGATACTGTTGGAGTTAGTGGAAAGTTATACCAATGCCTCTGCAAAACGATTGGAGAGAGTCTATCGGATTGGTAAACTTGGCGAGTTTGAATAGGCGGTAGGTGCTCGGTCTTCAATTCAAGGCGGAGGCATCGTGTTCCGACCATTGGATTGCCCTCAGTCAGCGGAACGGTTACCTTCACTATATGAGCAATTCTGCGGTTGAACTTCTTGAAGCATTCGAAGCGTTACCTCCAGACTACAAGCAATTGTTTACGGTAGAAGTGCTGCGGCGGACCCGGGATTTGCCTTTTGATTCCGGTCCCATCTCGGATGAGGAGATCGGTGAGACCGGTCGCTCTCTGTTTACTGTATTGGATTAAGAAGAACGTAGCTCTCCGGCAAAGTGAGATCTAGTGGTTAGCGGTGCATATGGGGATGAAGGCCGTTTAGCGCACCGTTTCCAATGCCCGCAAATGGCGGAGTGTCTCGCGGTCTTGCTCGAAGTCTGCTACGGTGAATTCGTAAACCTCATGTTCCTTGAGGAACGCATCGACCTGCATGCGAGTCTCGAATCCGAGCAACCTCCGCAACTGAGCCGCCGTCAGGGCATGGGACCTGTAGGCTTCCAGCGCGAAACTTTCCAGCGCCGCTCGCGGCAGGTCATTCCACATGGGTTCCAACCCTTGTGCGATGTCTTCCGGGAGCTCGAAAGTTATTTGCATCGGTTCACTTTCTCGGCGCCCTCTCCGCCACGCAGTCGCTGCGCCCTGGCGAACCGGAAGCCGCGCACCCATCGCGCGCCGCCCTTCGCCCGCCCCGCCATTCACTCCTTCTTCAACAACGCCATCACCCGCAACAAAGCCTCGCCCGGCTCCTGCCCCTTCTCTTTCGCCTCCGCCAAATCCGCCGCTGCGCGCTCGTCGATCCAGCGGCCATCGCGCTCGTCGCGCCAAGGCGCGCCGGCCTCATGGAGAAAGAGCGCTATTTCCCACTTATGCTCGCTCGCCGCTGCCACAATCGGTGGCATCCAATCGCCCTTCAAGCTGAAATCGGCGCCCTTCTCCCGCATCAGCCGCAAATTCTCGAGTCCCGCCGCTGCGTCGGGCGATTTGATGCATGCGAAATACGCGGGTGGCCGATCGCCGCCCGCCCCGCGGTAGTTCGGATCCGCGCCGGCCTCCAGCAGCAACCGCACCGCATCCGTGCGCGACGAGTTATGGCAAGCTGCGCGGAGCCCCGAGTTGGGCTTCGCCCCTAACGACAGCAGCAGGCGCACCATTTCCAGGGAGCGACCTGGGCCCTCCGGCGCTTTCTCCGCCAGCACCGCGCGTTCCACCGCCACCGTGAGCGGAGTGTTTTCAAAGTTCGAAACTCCATTGATGTCCACCTCCCGCGAGAGGCTCCGGACCTTGCCGGTATCCAACTCGTACACGGCCAGCACGAACCGGGTGAGGCCAGGGTCTTTCCACCACATTAGCCGGTCATCGTTGTACTTCTGGATGCGGCGCTCATCCCCCGAATCCGCCCAATGGACGATCCCGGCGATGGCGCCGACCGCCACCGGCGCCGCGACAACAAACAGCAGAAACTGCCGGATGCCCTTGGACTGCGTGTTCCAGTACGTCAACGCCACAATTGCCAGCACGATCGACACGCCGCCCACAGCCAGCTTCGCCGCATTGTCGAGTATGCTGCTCCCGCCGTCCCTCTGTGTAAAGACGAGCGCCACTGCCAGCGCGCAAGCCGCGACGGCTTCGAGGATGGTAATCGACCAAAAGATCTTGTTCATAGGGACTGGCTCTCCGGGTGAAACCTGCCGAATGTGCCAAGCCTGCCAACACACCGGGCGCCTGACAGGCAGTCGCGACGAATACTGCCACATCGCCATTATACGCTCAGCGCACTCAAGGCGCCTGCCGCCCGGGGGTGCGCGACATAAAAGTGAAATGGTTGTCAGTTCTTTTTTTTGTGGCCTATACCCGAGCGTATGTAGTACGCTCGGGTATAGGAGGCTAACGTTCAATGTCCGATTCCCTTCTCGATTTGGAAAATCG
>CAIRSA010000163.1 GCA_903881085.1 uncultured Acidobacteriia bacterium | reverse complement strand
GAGGGCAATTGGGGTCAGACAGCCCATTTTCGGCAACAACGGCCGAAAAAAGGTGTCAGACCCCAAATGCGACGCGTCGTTCTAGTCAATGTAAGCGACATTGGAGTGGAACTCTGCGGCCGATTGGCAATCTAAGAACACTCGTTTTTTCAAAAACGGCCGGGGAGAAGACCTCCGGTGAGGGGACGGAGGGCTCTTTGCACGCGCTTCCGCCTCCGCTAAAGCTATGGCGGACAGGTGGGACAGATCCCTCCGTCCCCGAGAGGTTTCGTGATGTAACATGCGACCAAGCCGATTGCCAATCGGCAGCAGAATGCCCTTCTGCCCACGCCGAATTGGACTGCTAACATAAAAATAATGAATCGACGCACCTTTGCCCTCGGCGCCATGTCTGCACTCAGCGCCACTCAAGTGATCGGAGCCAATGACCGTGTCCGCATGGGCCTCATCGGCAGTGGCGGCCGTGGCCGCGAAGACTGGGATACGTTTCTGAAACAGCCTGAAGTCGAGCCGGTTGCTGTGTGCGACGTGTACGAGCCGTTCCTGCAAAAAGGCCTGGAAATGGCGGCAGGCAAAGCAAAGCCGTTTCACGATTTTCGAAAACTTCTTGAGCAAAAAGACATCGATGCCGTGATTGTTGGCACGCCCGACCACTGGCACGCCCTGATGACAATCGCCGCATGCGAAGCCGGCAAGGACGTCTACTGCGAAAAGCCGCTCTCGCTGGTGGCGAGCGAAGGCCGCAAGATGGTGGCCGCCGCGCGCAAGAATAATCGCGTCGTACAAACGGGCAGCCAGCAGCGCTCTGGCTCGCACTATGCGGCTGCCGTCAAGCTCATTCAGGATGGCGGCATCGGCGAAGTGCATCGCATCCAGTGCGGCTTCCAGCGCAACGCGTTTCCAGGCTTCAAGCCGACGGAAATGGCCGATGGCAAGACCACCGGATTCGACTACGATATGTGGCTCGGACCCGCGCCGAAGCGGGCATTCGATCCGTTCCGTTGCATCTATAATTTCCGCTGGTTCTGGGATTACTCCGGCGGGCAGATGACGAACTGGGGCGCTCATCACTTGGACATCGCGCGTTGGATTGTTGGCGCCGAAGCACCCATGGTTGTTTCGGGCATGGGCGGCCGCTATGGGTTGACCGATGGCGGAGAAACTCCCGACGTTCAGATGGTGAACTTTCAGTTCCCTAAGGTGGTTGTCACCTGGACCGTCAGCGAAATTGCCGAGGGACCGAAGGGCGCAACCATCGATGTTTACGGCAGCAAAGGCATGATGTCACTTACCCGTCCTGGCTTTCAGGTAACGCCAGAACAGGTTGGGTCGAAGGGCGAGAAGAAGCCCGCCATGGAGGCTTTGAAGATGAAAGGTGCTGACCTGAATGTGCAGCACGCGCGCAACTTCCTGGATTGCGTAAAGAGCCGCAAGCGCCCCAATGCCGACGTGGAAGAAGGGCATCGCTCCGCCGTGATGTGCCACCTGGGTAACATCTCAACGCGCTTGGGCCGTTCGCTGAAATGGGATGCGGCGAAGGAGCAGGTTGTGGGGGACGCGGAGGCCAACACCATGCTTTCGAAGGCTTATCGCGGACCTTGGAAACTGATGTAGGCCGCAACCGTCTTGAACTTTTTATTCATAGGCGTATACTAAAAGCAAAGCAGATCATTTTTTCTTTTACTCTGCTTAAGGGGTATAGCTATGAAGCCACGTTGTCTTCTGGGAGCCACTGCGCTCCTGATTCTTGCCGTCTGCCTGGGATTCTCCCAAGTTATCAACGGCACCTTCCTCGGGAACATTACCGACTCCTCCGGAGCCATGATCTCCCAAGCTAAAGTAACCATCACCGAGGCCAAAACTGGAGTTTCCCGGTCTACCAATACCAATGAGAGCGGCAACTACACATTCTCCGATGTGCCGCCTGGTTTTTACACGGTTTCGGCCGAAATGACCGGTTTTAAACGCACTTCGCGGGGCAATATTGAAGTGTCCATTAACAGTTCGCCGCGCGTTGACCTTGCGCTGCAACCCGGCAACGTATCGGAAAGCATCGACGTCACCGCCGAGGCCCCATTGTTACAGGCCGACCGTGCCGATACCGGCAGCCAGATGAACACCGTCCAAACGGCCAATCTGCCGCTGGGCGCCGGTCGCAACTATCAAAATCTGTTGAACCTGGTCCCCGGCACCACGCGCTCCAGCTTCCAGCATTCGCAGTTCTTCAATGCGGCCAATTCGCTGCAGACCGAAGTTAACGGTAACATGCGCCAGGGCAACAACTACATGGTTGAGGGCGTGGATAACAATCAGCGGACCGGACTGCTCCAGATAATGGTTCCACCGATCGAGGCCGTCCAGACCGTGGCCGTCTCCACTTCAAACTTCGATGCCGAACTCGGCCGCGCCTCTGGCGCAGTCACCAACGTACAGTTAAAGTCCGGTGGCAACGAACTTCACGGCGCCGTCTACGAATTCACGAAAAACAGCGCGTTTACCTCGCGCAACTTCTTCGATCCCACTGTCGGCCATCAGGCCTACAACTACTTTGGCGGCAACGTCGGCGGCCCCATCAAGAAGAACAAACTCTTCTACTTTGGTGATTATCTGCGCGTTTCCGATCATCAGGCCAACACTAATCTGGTGAGCATTCCGCAGATGGACCTGCGCGGTGGAAATCTTTCACGCTCCGCCACCGCTATATATGATCCGGCGACCGGCAACCCGGATGGCACAGGTCGTCTTCCTTTCGCCGGTAACATGATCCCCGCCGGCCGCATCAACGCGATCTCAACGAAGCTGCTCGGTCTTGTGCCGGCGCCTAACCTTGGCAACGGCGACACTAACAACTATTTTGCGCTGCTGCCCTTCACCAAGGATTCCGATTCCTTCGACTATAAGATGGACTATGTAATCAGCGATAAGGACCGTCTAGGCGGCCGCTTTAGCTTTGCCCGTCCAGTTACTTATCAGGCGCCGATCTTCGGGCTTGCCGGCGGTCCCACGCAGGGTTCGGGCGGCGGGTTCTCTGGTACAGGGACGCAGAAGACTTACAGCGCGGGGTTAAACTACAACCGCATCGTGACGAATAAGATCGTCACTGAAGTGCGCCTCGGAATCGCGCACTATAATAACGTGGCGCAGAACTCCGACTTTGGCACTACCGCGTCGACGCAGATCGGTATCCCCGGTATCAACATCGACCAATATTCCAGCGGCATCACTGGCATCCTGCTGGGCGGTGGGTATAACGATTACATGGTTGGTTACGTGAACAGCCTGCCCTGGAAGCGCGCCGAAGCGAACATCAACTTCGTCAACTCGTGGACCACCAACTTCGCCAATCACACGATTAAGTTCGGCTTCGATACGCGCCGCCTGCGCGACGAACTGCTGCAGATGCAGACCTTCAGTTCGCGCGGCCTGTACCGCTTCGCGGATGGCCAGACGTCGATTCCTGGTGCGAAGACCAGCTTTACGAATAACGTCGCCAGCTTCCTGCTCGACATGCCGAATCAGGCCGGCCGCGACTTGGCCACTTACTTCCCCGCCTATCGTGCCTGGCAGTATTTCTTCTATGGTCAGGACACCTGGGTAGTAACTCCCAAGCTGACATTAACTCTTGGTGTGCGCTACGAACTGTACCCGCCGGCCAAACCACGCTTCGCCAGCGGATTCTCAAACTACAACTTTGTCAATAACACGCTGGAGATTGCAGGCGTTGGTAGCGTGCCAATGGACTTGGGCATCACCAACCACAAGAATTACTGGGCGCCTCGCATCGGCATCGCATACCGCTATAACGACAAGACCGTCATCCGTAGCGGTTTCGGTGTAAGTTACACGCCGTTCCCGGATAACAGCTACGCCTATAATTATCCGGTCCGCGCCAATAACCAGTTCGACCCGCTGGTTGCCAGCTACGGTCCAGCTATTCTGGCCAGTGGCCTGCCTGCGACTTTCCAAAACGGCTTCCCGGCGCCGATCCAGATCCCGATTCCCTCTGACGGTATCATCAAGAATCCGCCCATCAACCAGTCTTACTCGGTGGTGAACAACAACTTCAAGAACCCGTCCATTCAGAGCTGGAATTTCGCACTGCAGCGAACGTTGCCTTACAACTTGGTGCTCGATACGACTTACGTCGGCAGCCATGGAGTTGACTCAGTTGTGAACTACAATCTCAACGCCGGCTTCGTGGCCGGGGCAGGGAACAACGGCCGCCCGCAGTTCCCCACGCTGAAACGCTCTGCCGATGTGAACCTGCTGTTCGCGGGCTTCTCCACCAGCTATCATTCGCTGCAAGTGAAGCTGGACCGCCGTTTCGCCAACGGATTCTCCATTACCACAGCCTATACATACGGCAAAGGCATGGGCTTCCAGACTGGCGACGATGGAGGTCCCAAGTTCTACATCAACTTCCGCCGCAATTACGCCCGCAACGATTTCGATCGCACGCACACATTCGTCCAGAGCTACGTGTACGATCTGCCGTTCGGCAAAGGCAAGCAGTTTGCCAACTCCGGCGCAGCGGCCATGGTTCTCGGCGGATGGCGTGCAAACGGAATCCTCACGCTGATGACCGGCGTGCCGCTATTCTTCGGCTCCAGTTCCGCAACGCTCAATGCGCCAGGCAACTCGCAGACGCCAGACCTGGTTGCTCCCGTGCAAATTCTGCATGGCATCAACAAAGGCAACGAGTGGTTCAGTCGCTCCAGCTTTGCCGCGCCAGTGGGCGCGGTGTTCGGTGGAGTCGGCCGCAACGTCCTTAGCGGTCCGGGCTTCTTCAACCTGGATCTTTCACTCTTCCGTACGGTGAAGATGACCGAACGGTTCAGCCTGGAACTGCGCGCCGAAGCCTACAGCATTACGAATACGCCGCAGTTCAGTGACCCTAGCACGACCGTCGGCGATGCCAATTTCGGCTTTATCACCGGAGTCCGCGGCGGCTCGCGCAGTTTGCAGCTTGGCCTTAAGCTGAGCTTCTAAAAAGTATTGAGGAACCGCACCCTTACGGGTGCGGTTCCTCAATGCGTCGATTCGCCTGCCCTACTTTTTCTCTTCGCCTTCCAGCAACCGGAGACCTTCGAAGGTGCTGGAGCCTATCAGCCCAGCCTGCGCGTACACGAACAACTTGTCGCGGCTATCGGTGATGTCCAGATTGCGCATGGTCAACTGGCCGATGCGATCCTGTGGCGTGAACGCGCCTTCCACCTTCTCCATGCTCAAGCGCTCGGGCTTGTAGGTGAGGTTGGGGCTCTTCGTATCGAGGATCGAATAGTCGTTGCCGCGGCGCAGTTCCAACGTCACTTCGCCGCTGGCGGCCTTGGCGACCCAGCGCTGCAGCGTCTCGCGCAGCATCATCGCCTGCGGATCGAACCAGCGGCCTTCATACAACAGGCGGCCTAGGCGGCGGCCCATGTTGTGATACTGCTCCAGAGTGCCTTCGTTGTGAATGCCCGTCAACAGGCGCTCATAGGCTATGAAGAACAGCGCCATGGCCGGTGCTTCGTAGATGCCGCGGCTCTTGGCTTCGATGATGCGGTTCTCGATCTGGTCACTCATGCCCAGGCCGTGCCGTCCGCCGATGCGGTTGGCTTCCATCACCAGTTCCACCTGATCGTCGAAGTGCTTGCCGTTGATGGCCACGGGTAGGCCGGCGTCAAACGTGATGGTCACTGTTTCGGACTTGACCTCAACATCGTCGCGCCAGAACGCTACGCCCATGATCGGTTCCACGATGCGGATGCCGTTGTTGAGGAACTCCAGATCTTTGGCTTCGTGCGTTGCGCCCCAGATGTTCGAATCGGTGGAGTAGGCCTTCTCCTTGCTCATTTTGTATTTGAGCCCGGCCTTTTCGAGCAGTTCCGACATCTCTTTGCGGCCGCCCAACTCATCGATGAAGAGCTGATCGAGCCACGGCTTGTAGATCTTCAAGTCCGGGTTCACCATCAGGCCATAGCGGTAGAAACGCTCGATGTCGTTACCCTTATACGTGCTGCCGTCGCCCCAGATGTGGACGTCGTCTTCCTTCATAGCGCCCACCAGCATGGTGCCGGTGACTGCGCGCCCGATGGGAGTGGTATTGAAGTAGGCGACACCGGCCGTGGTGATGTGGAACGCGCCGCACTGCAGAGCGGCGAGACCTTCGCGTACCAACTGCGCGCGACAATCGATCAGGCGCGCTTTCTCCGCGCCGTAGCCGAGGGCTTTGCGCGGAATCTCGTCGTAATCCGGTTCGTCGGGCTGGCCAAGGTTGGCGGTGTAGCAGTAAGGAACAGCGCCCTTCTCGCGCATCCAGTAGATGGCCGCGCTCGTGTCGAGCCCGCCTGAAAACGCAATGCCGACTTTGTCCCCGATGGGGAGCGATTGAAGAATAGTGCCCATGTTTATTGAATCCTAACATCCCCGGCGGTTTGCCGGTGTTTTTTGAAATCTAGAAATGCCAGCAGGATCGCGGATGCCAGCAGCAGGCCATCGCGAATCAAAGTCTTGTAGCTGAGCGACTCGCCAACGCCAAAGCAGCCGCAGTCGATTGTCATCCCCATTCCGTAGCTGCGCAGCATGAGGATGAAAAACACACTGAGGATTATGGCCGCTGCCGTGGCGACCCATCGCAAGCCCCATCCGATGATGAGCAGCAATCCCAGTGCTAGTTCCAGATACGGCAGCGTGTAGGCCACCGCGAAAACAGCGTAATCAGGCAGCAACTGATACGAATCGATCGACAGCGCAAACAACGATAGCGGCTGGCTCAACTTCGTATAAGCAGCGTAGAGAAAGACGGCCCCGAGAAGGAAACGCAGAATGCGGGCGATCATTTCTTCAGCAGGTCGTCGATAAATTTGCGAAGCACGCTGTACGTGTTCACGCCCTTGATGGGATACTTCTTGCCCTTGTGGCTGATCACCAGCGTGGGAGTTTGATTCACGTCCGCGTTACGTCCCAGGCCGATCTCATAGCTGATCTCTTCTTCAATGGCGGATTGCTTGCTTAGTTCGCGCACCTTCTTCAGATCGGCCGGCGAGAGCGCGCTTGCAACGGCATCTTCTACTTTGCCAGTGGCGCTCCAGGCAGCCTGTTTGGCGAACAGCGCATTGCCGACCTCTTCGTATTTGCCCACGCGATACGACGCCGCGGCATAGGCGGCAGCTATGCGCGCGTACGGGTGCATGGGCAGTGGAAACTCACGATGGATCAGGTAAACTTTGCCCTTTTTCACGTAGTCGTCAATCAGTGCCGGCAGAATCGTGTCATGCAGATTCTTGCAACTCGGGCACTGGTAGTCGCTGAAGACCTCGATGGTGATAGGCGCAGAACTCTGGCCCAGTCCTTTGGTGGCGTAGGCGGCGAAGGCCGAACCAGCGAGAGCTGCAATTGTAAGGGAAACTGCCGTGAAACGTAACATCCTTTCTATTTTAACATTGCCATTGCGTATAAAATTGGGAATACAACCAGCCATGACACCAGATGACTTCAAACGAATCGCGCTCAGCCTGCCTGGCGCCGAAGAGGGCTCGCACATAGGCGCCGTTGATTTTCGCGTGGGCGGCAGAATTTTCGCCACTCTTGCTTCGGTCAAAGAAGGCTATGGCAACTTGATGCTCACGCCGGAACAGCAGCAGGCATTCGTTGACGAAGCGCCAGCGGTTTTCCTGCCCGTGCACGGCGGTTGGGGCCGTAGCGGTGCAACGCACATCCGCCTGGCTAAGGCCAATGAGGATGTGCTGAGGGGAGCGCTCCAGGCGGCGTGGAAACTCCGATTGGAAAAGAACGCTCCTAAGAAGAAAACAAGCACGCGCAAGTAATACAGTATTAGTGATGCTTCGTTTCCTTTCTATTCTTCTTGTGGCTTCGGCCGCGTTCGCTCAAACAGATTGGCCCACCTTTGGCAACGATCCCGGCGCCATGCGCTACTCCGCGTTGAAGCAGATCAACTCGGCCAATGTCACACAACTCAAGCAGGCGTGGGTTTTCCGTATGGGGAAGCCGGGTTCGGAGGCGATCCCCGTCGTGGTGGACGGAGTGATGTACGTCACCGCGCCCGATGGCGTTTACGCGATTGTGCCTGAGACCGGCGAGTTGCTGTGGAAGCACGACGCAGCGCCCTCCGCCTTGCGTGGGTTGGCATATTGGAAGGGTTCTGGCGGGTTGCACTCGCGTGTGTTCAGCGGCAATGGGCCATATCTGCTTGCACTCGATGTCACCAACGGCAAGCCCGCACCGGGCTTTGGCGACGAGGGCCGCATCGATCTGAAGAAGGGCGTGCTCGGCGATCTGAAAGACGGCCGCTACGCGCTGCAATCGCCGCCTGCGGTATTCGGCGATGTGGTTATCACTGGCTGCAGCAACGGCGAAGGAGCGCCGACGGAAGGCGCCTACGGAGACATTCGCGGCTGGGATGCGAAAACCGGCAAGCTGCTGTGGACCTTCCATACCGTGCCGCGCCCGGGTGAGCCTGGTTCGGAAACGTGGCCCAAAGACGCCTGGAAAAACCGCTCCGGCACCAACGTCTGGGGCTTCTTTACGGTGGATGACAAACGCGGCATTGTCTATGCACCGCTTGGCTCGCCGACCATGGATTTCTACGGCAAGGACCGCGTTGGCAATGGCCTTTACGGCAATACGCTGGTTGCACTGGATGCCCGCACCGGCGCGTTGAAGTGGCATCAGCAACTGGTGCATCACGATCTGTGGGATTATGACCTGGCCGCGCCGCCGGCGTTGTTCGACATCAAGCGCGAAGGCCGAGTGATTCCGGCCGTGGCGCAGATCACCAAGATGGGTCTGCTGTTTGTTTTTGACCGCGTCACGGGCAAGCCCGTCTATGGCATGGAGGAGCGCGAAGTGCCGCAGAGCATCATCCCCGGTGAAGTGACATCTAAGACGCAGCCTTTTCCGTTGAAGCCGCCGCCGCTTGGCAAGAACACATTCAAGCTGGATGAACTGTACAACCGCTCGCCGGAGCATGCACGCTTCTGCAAGGAATTGTTTGAAACAAACAAGATGAAAATTGGTGTTCCGTACACGCCGCTGCCGCTCGAAGGGAACGCTCTGTTTTTCCCCAGCACGCTTGGTGGCGGGAATTGGGGCGGCGTCTCGATCGATCCCGTGCGCGGACTGCTGTTTGTCAACGTGATGCATGTGGGCCAGTGGGGACATATGGAAAAACGCGGCAACGATTATGTTCGTGCTTCGTCATATGGCACCTATGCGCGGTTCTGGAATCGAGAGACGCGCATTCCATGCCAGAACCCGCCATTCGGCGAGATGATCGCCGTTGATCTGGCCTCTGGAGATATCGCCTGGCACACGCCGCTTGGCACCATTGAGGAATTGGAAAAGCTGGGCGTGCACAACACCGGTACTGTGAACATCGGTGGCAGCATCGCCACGGCTGGGGGCTTGGTTTTCATCGGTGCGACGAATGAGGGCGGCTTTCGCGCCTTTGATTCGGGCCGCGGAAAAGTGCTGTGGGAAGTGACGCTGGAAGGCAGCGGACATACCAGCCCGATCACTTATCTGGGCCGCGATGGCCGGCAGTATGTGACGCTAATGGCGGCCGGCGGTGGATCGTTCTTCGGCGGCCCGGTGAGCAATACGCTGGTGGCCTTTGCATTGCCGGACGTGAAGTTGAAGCCGCTACCGGTCTCGGTTTCGAAGGCCGTGGCCGCTGCGGCGGAGGAGCGCAAGAACGCGCCGAAGGTGGGTGCTTTTAAGCCCGTGCCGTTGCCGGCGGGTGGCGCGAAATCGCTGGTGGAAAAGACTTGCGGCGTGGGTTGCCATTCGATCGAAGTCGTGACCAGCCAGCGGTTGAATCAGGCTGGCTGGAACACGGTTGTGCAGGGAATGCTCGCCAGAGGCGCTGAGGCCTCTGACGAGCAGGTGAAGATTATTGTGGATTATCTGACGAAGACGGTGGGTAGGTAAGGATGGCTGGGGCGAGTGTCACTCGTCCGCAGATTGCCAATCCAATGTCGCTTACGTTGCCGGTTATGAGGCGAGGTTGCGATTTGGTGAGCGGTTCATTGGGGCATTGCGGCGAAGGGCAATTGGGGTCAGAGTGCCCATTTTCAGCATCCACCTTCGCTAAAGCTACGGCGGACAAGAAAACGGCCGAAAAAAGGTGTCAGACCCCAATTGCGACGCGTCGTTCTCGCCAATGTAAGCGACATTGGATTGCCAATCTGCCCTACGTCTAACTCGCGGGAGGCGGTCCGGGGAGTCGCGGATTGCAGACCGGCCAAGGTGCAAATCCGATGAGCCGGTCCTTGCGCTCCACCCAGAGGTTGACGTCGTCTTTGCCACCGAATGTGACAATCTGAATGATCCCTGAGTCGCAAGACTTGGTCTTCACAACTTTCATGGTGGCGAGATCCGCATGCTTGCTCTTCGGCCCCCAGTCTTCCTGGAACCGCGTGAACGAGTAATCGCGGCAAGGTGTCTTATCCGTGCAGCCCCACATTTCGTAGGCCGCCTGATACTTCTGTTGCCGCAGCAGATCGTAGAAAATGGAAAGTTGCTTCTCTTCGCGGTAGTTGCGAAACGTGAAGTACAGCGCAGTAGAAGCAACCAACAGACCCAACACGGTGTATACGATCTTCTTGCGAATCTTCTCGCGTTTCGCGTCGACTACACCATAGTTATCCAGATACCCGGCCATACAACCCTCCCCTTACTTTGCAGGGTAGGCTTTGTCGTAAGCGGCCGTAGCGTCCTTGGTGATTTCCAGCGCCGGCTTGAAGAAGACAGCCGTTGTCACGTCGGTCACAAGATCATAACCGCCGGCTTCAGAAAGCTTCTTCACAATTTCCTGCATGCGCAGTGCACTTTTACCAAGGATATCGTTCCGTTCACGATCGACATCCGCCTGCAAATCTTCGGTCAGACGCGTCAATTCGCGTTGCTTGCGCTGCCCGCTAACCTGCATCTCCTGTTCGGCCTGTGGTGTCAGCTTGCCGGCCATCGTCTGCAATTTGTTTTGCAGGTCGGCAATCTCTTTTTCCAGCCGGTCCTTCTGATCCAGGCGCGGCTTGAAGCGGCCTTCCATGGCCTTTTGCGCCTTTTGGATCTCGGCCGTGTCCAGCACTGCCTTCTGCAAATTAATAACGGCGATTTTCGCTTGCGCCGAGGCAATGCCAACGCTGGCAACAGTAAGCAGCAGCAGGCCGGTAACACTTCTCAAAGACATAATTCTAACGAACTCCTTGCATGGTGGTGGTGTACAATCCAGGGTAGCACAGCCCGAATCGCACTCTGAACCCATCCGGGCCCGTTTCGAAAGACTTTACCAGCATTAACAACTTGGTTAGCAACCTGCTGATATAGACACCCCACGGGCCGCGAATGTTCCGCTAATTCAACATCCGCTAATTCAACAAGCGTGCTCCCGAGCCTTCGATCTGATAAATCGTGGTCGCGCCCTTCACTGAGGACGGATCGAATTTCCGGCCCTGTTCTTCCGCCGTGTGTTTGGCCTGCGCAATGGCCTGCTCTTTGGTCAGTTCAATCTTAATCAGCTTGCCTTCGGCCAGCGCCTGCTTGCCCACCGATTCCTTGGGGAATACGATGACGCCATCATCCACCTTGATGTGGATGCTCTGCGCGCCGTCGGCCAGGTCCATCCAGCATCCCATCATCTGGCATACTTCGGTGACCTTCCCCTTGACCTGTACCGTCTTGCCCACGAACTTTTCGGGCTTTGCCAGCACCTTGGCAATCGTGGTTGGCTTCTTCAGCGTGAGTGGTTTTCCCAGATCCTGTACTGCGGCGCAAGCAAGCCCCGCAGCTAAAATCAAAGCGAATAATTTAGTAGCCATTTTTTTTGTCCGTAATGTTCAGTAGTGGTTCGCCGGCTCGGAACCGTTCGAAATTTTCCAGAAAGAACTCCATTGCCTCTTCGGTCCAGGTGGGCGTATGATCGGCGCAGTGCGGCGAAAGCAGCACGTTTTCCAGCGAATAGAAGGGATGCCCTTCGGGCAGCGGTTCCACGTCGAACACGTCGAGCGCGGCGCCGCGAATCCAGCCTTGCTGCAATGCCTGAATCAGCGCCGATTCCACGATCACCGGACCGCGCCCGATGTTGATGATCACGGCGGTCTTCTTCATGGCTTTCAGTTCGGCTTCGCCAATCAGGCCGCGTGTTTGCGGGGTTAGCGGCGCGGCACAGAGCACGAAGTCGCATTCTGCCAGCATCTCCAGTCGTTCATCCATCGAGAACGACTTGGAAACAATCGGATCGCCTTCATTCAGTTCCGGCCGCCGCCGCAACGCAAAAATGTTTGCGCCCAGTGCATGAGCGCGGACTGCGCCGGCCCGGCCCAACTCGCCGTAACCGACCACTCCAACCGTTTTGCCGTGGATCTCCTCGATGGTCAGATCGACCCACTTGCCAGCCGCCTGATTGTCCACCATCTCGCGCATTCTCTTGGCGAAGAACAGCATGGAGGCCAGTGCGAATTCTCCCAGCGAGCGTGCGAAAACGCCCCGTCCGTTGGTCAGCGGCACAGGGCTTTCGATCAATGCCGGGAACATGATTCCTTCGATACCGGCCGACATGGAGTGCACCCACTTCACGTTAGGCGCGAGTTTGAAGACCTGCTCCAGCGACAGCCCCGGGTTAATGCAGTTGACGATGGCATCGGCTTTGGGTCCGGCTTCCTGGAACATCTCAATCTGATTGCCGACCACCAGGTGGACATCGTCCGGGATGCGGCTGAGCAGGGAAAGGTATCGTGCATTCGGTGGCGCTACCACCAGTAGTGTCATTTGGGGCATGAATCCAAAATGTATCACATGGCGGCTGACAAAGTGGGCGAATGGCCCGCCCTGCTACCCTTCGCCATTCGCTGAGCCATTCACCAACAGCAAGTCCACCACTACGCTCAACCTTGAGCCCCATTCTCCAACCGGTGAGTGGACCGGCCTACCGTCAACCTCCCAAATCGTTTCGGTCACCACGATCTGGGCAGCCTCAGGCAGGCTGAGGGCAAGGCTGGTTGTATAGTTCACATCGTCCGTGGTGATTGTTCGGGGCTGCGCCAATTCATACACACCCTTTGACGACGTGATGGCCAGCGAATCGGCTTGGAAATTGTTCCCCATCTGGATGTGATCCCCATTATCACACCTGGCACGAAATCTGGGTTACTCGCTGCTGGATACAAGCCCCCAGGTGTTTGCGTGGCTTCTTTCCACACCGGCAGGAGCAGCGCCGTTTTGCACCAAGCCAGTGGATATGCACTGGCTGTCAAGCGGTTCCATCGCGGCCAATTTGATTTGGCGAGTTACATGGAGCGGCGGCTCTGGTTGTGGTTGTTGCCACCGCCACCAGCTTTCACTTTGCTCTTTACAGTAAGCCCATATTGGTTGTGGTTTGCGGAGGTGAGGCCGCCGGCCTTGATCTGGCTCTTTACCACGAGCCCACTCTGGTTGTGGTTGGGGCCACCGCCGCCCGCTTTCACCTTGCTCTTCACCGCGAGGCCGCTTTGATTGTGGTTGGAGCCACCGCCACCGGCTTTGACCTTGCTCTTCACTGCGATCCCGCTTTGATTGTGGTTGGCGCCACCGCCACCGGCCTTCACCTGGCTCTTCACTGCGAGCCTGCTCTGGTTGTGGTTGGTGCCACCGCCACCGGACTTCACTTTGCTCTTCACCCCGAGGCCGCCTTGATTGTGATTCGTGCTGCTAAGGCCTCCCGCTTTGATCGGGCTCTTAACTGCGAGTCCTCCCTGGTTGTGGTTGGTGCCACCGCCACCGGCTTTCACCGTGCTCTTCACGGAGAGCCCGCCCTGGTTGTGGTTCACTGCGCTCAGGCCGCCGGCCTTCATGTTCGTCTTCGTCTTCATGTTTTGTTCCTCTTTCCTCGTCTTGAGCAGCTCTGCTGCCCTTCACCTGGTAGGGTGCAAAACACGAAAAAAAAGTACCACGCTTCAAAATGATTTTTCAGCGCCCCGCGCCAGAGCCCGCTTCATATCGGCCTGCTCCGATGCCCCCCAGCCCGTTTTGCCCTCAAGCTTCCGCCATGCCTCTGCACTTCTCTGGAAGTAAATGGCGGCTTCGCGCGAGGGGGGCCCCTGTTTCGCCGCCAAAGCATGCGCCTCGCCGCAGGCAAAAAGCAGCCGCGGTTCCCGGCCCAACGTCTTGATGTTATTGGGGTCGAGCCGAATCACTTCTTTACCCAATTGGAGCGCGCTCTGACAGTTGCTCTCAACGGCCGATGGCCGGCCGCGATGACCGGAATAATTGATCAGGCTTTGGTAAACGCCAATCAGGACCCGACGCATTTTCACGTCCTTTGGGTCGGCTTTGAAGGAGGGTTGGCCAAGCTCCAACGCCCGGTGGAAGTTCGCCTCGGCACCAGGAAAGTCGCCCAGCTTCTCCAGCCCATCCCCAATGCGGCCGAGTACAAATACCGCGTTCAACCGGCCAGAGATATTTCCCCCGTCAACTGCCATCTGTTTTTCCAGACTCTGCAGCGACTGCCGGAATACCTCCACGCCTTCGCGCAGATTGACCTCAATCAGGACGTTTGCCAACCGCTGCAGCGCGATTCCATAGTCTGCCGCCGCCCGGCCATTCTCCCTATCGGCCTTTTGAATCGCCGCGGCTATTTCCACCATTCTGCGATAGTGCCGCAGCGCTCCAGGCAGATCTCCCAAATTGTTCATCGCGGGGCTACCCAGTATGTCGCCAATGTGACTCTCTGCAATCATAAGCTCTCGCATCGCTTTGGGCTTGTTGGGCGCCGCCGCGTTTTGACGCTCGCGAATCGCCAGTATTTTGAGATATTCCGCGTAGGCCTCTTGTGTTCGTCCCGTCAGGTTCAGCCCCGAGCCAAGTGCCGAATACGCATTGGCGAGTTCCGTGGCCAACACTTCGTCATCGGGAGCGCCCTTCGCCAGCTCCTCTAGAATCCCGATCGCTTTGCTGGCATATTCCATTGACTTGTTTTTATCGCTCTCGTCGCGAGCGAAGCTCACGAGAATCTCGGCCAATTCCCTTTTGTTTTTGGGGTTGCCGGGGTCCAGTTCACGAATTCGTTTCTCCACTGCATCGGCATTCTTCGTCGCATTTTGTGCACTCTTCGTGTCCCCTGAATACGACATGGACTCGCCGGCCGCCAGTTCCATCCGCACCACCATTCGTAGCGCTTCTACGTCTTGCGGAGATTCCGCGCTGATCCGGCGCGCAATCGCCAGCGCCTTGCGGTAGCTTTCCAGCGCCGTTCTGGTATCGCCAACACTGGCCCGGTTAGCATGGCCTTGCACGTCTCCGATTCGCTTGTAAGCTTCGGCCAACTCCCTCGCCAACCCCGAATCTGCATTTGAGTCCGCAGACAAGCTGTCCAGATACTCCAGCGCCGTAGAGACCACCATTTTGCGCGCCTTCGTCGTCCCTGGAATATCGACGATTTCGTCGTGAAACTGGAACAAAAAACGCCCAGCCAGTTGCCGCACCTGGTTGAACCGCCGCTGCGCGCGCCGTTCTCCCGCAATGCTGAATCCCAATCCAGCGCCCAAGCTGACGATCATCGCCGAGACCGCTGCCAGCTGCCACCAATTGCGCCGCACAAACTTTGCGGTGCGGTAGCGCAGCGTGTCTGGCCTGGCTGTTACAGGCCGGTTGGCCAGATAGCGCTCAATATCCTCCGCCATCTTCAGCACGCTTTGGTAACGCCGCGGTGGCTCCTTGCGCAGCGCCATCAACAGAATGTAATCCAACTCGTCACCTAACTTCGGTGGCGAGGGCGGCTCCTGGCAAACAATGCGATCCATCTCCAATGGCGCGGCAGCGTCCACGGAGTATAGCTTGCGGCCCGTCAGAATTTGATAGAGGATTACACCGAGCGAATAGACATCGGATGCCGTGGTTATCGTCTCACCGCGAACCTGTTCCGGGCTCGCATAGTCCGGCGTGAGCGCGGCGAATCCCGTTTGCGTCCGTGCCGAGCCAGCGTCCAGCAACTTCGCGATGCCGAAATCCAGCAACTTGGGATCCCCGTCCGCCGTCACCAGAATGTTCGCCGGCTTCAAGTCGCGGTGCACAACAAGATTTCGGTGCGCATGCTCTACCGCGGCGCAGATCTTCAGAAACAGATGCAGCCGGGCATTCAGGCCGAGCTTGGCGCAGTATTGCGTCACTGGCTCGCCCTCAACCAGTTCCAATACCAGGTACGGACTGCCGTCCTCTGTCTCACCCCCATCCAACAGCCTTGCAATGTAAGGATGTTCCAGGCTCGCCAATACCTGCCGTTCTTGCACAAAGCGCGCACGTGCAAGATCGGAATCCAACCCCTGTTGAATCACCTTGAGTGCGACCTTCTTGTGAAAGTCGTCCACGCGTACAGCTTCAAACACCGCGCCCATGCCGCCCTGACCGATGCGGCGGGTGGTCTGATAGTGCCCGAACCGGGTCTGCCGGCTGCCGTCCTGGCGCAGGCTCGACGCCTGTTGGCCAATCATGTCGTGGATGAAAGCGTCTTCACCGCTGGGATTTAGGAAGGGTTGAACTTCTTGGTAGAGTGCAGGGTCGGAATCAAGCAGGTGGGCGAGAAGTTGCTTCTGCCCGGCCTCCGGCGTCATGTCGAGCTGCTCCAAAACGGATTTTAGCTGCTGCCAGCGCTCCGTGGTCATCGGCGTTGAATTGCTTCACATGATAACCGGAGCGGTGCACCGGGGGCAACAGCGGAGGGTCAAGGTGGTGTGCATGGGCTGTGTGTAAGCAGCTTGCGCACCACCCTTTTTCTCGCTCGAACAATTATCAAACTCAGAAATCGTGGCTGTCTGGTTCTTATTGCGCGTTCTGGTTGTGGTTCAAGCTGACGCCGCCGGCCTTCACGTTGCTCTTCAGGATCAGACCACCCTGGTTGTGGTTTTGCTGGAGCGCGCCTGCTTTAACGCCAGCTCTCACTTCAATGCCACTCTGATTGTGGTTCTGGAAGCTACCGCCCGCCTTCACATTGCTTTTCACCACCAGACCACTCTGGTTGTGGTTCAAACTGACGCCGCCGGCCTTCACATTCGTCTTGATATTCATTTTCTTTTCCTCTTTCCTTATTTGGAGCAGCTCAGCTGCTCTCTGTCTTGTAGGGTGCAAAAGGGAAGGAAAAAGTACCACGCTTCAACGATTTTTGTCAGAAATCTTTGCCGCCTGCGCATCGCGCATCTTCTGCTCGATATACGGCTGCCCTGGGAAGCGCCGGTTCTGATCGGCCCACAAAGCCGCTATCCGTTCCCGCCGCGCCGGCTCAGTCTTGGCGGCGAATTCCAGCGCGCGCGCCAGATTCCAAGCCATCTGTGGCGTCGGCGCCTTGGCGTACCGCAGTTCACCGCTCTCGATCGCAGCAGCAACGTACTGACCGGCCGCCTGCCTGTTCCCGCGCTCCGCCTCCAACTGCGCCCAGCTTAGCTGCAGATACGCGTCTCCCTCCGTCCCTTTTACGTTGTATAGCGCCCGTGCCTCGTTCAGCAACTGCTCCGCCTGCAGGAATTGCTTCAGCTTGCGATGGCCTTCCGCTGCGGCGATCCGCGCCAACGCCCGCGTCTCCGCGGTTCCTGTTCCGTCCAATAACTGAATCGCCTCCTGGGAATGTCTGATCCCCAGCGACGCGTTGCCCTGCTCAATTAACAACCATCCCAGCATAATGCGCAGCAGACCGGCATCGTAGCGCGAAGCTTTGTCGTGTGCATCGGCTGCGGCTATCGAATCGATGATGGCAGTCGCAATCCGGTATTGTTCAACGGCCTCGGCCGTACGGCCGAGACTGGGCCTATCATTCGCCCCCAGCGCCGCGCCAAGATAGAAATGACCATAGAAGATCCGCCGCTTCAGTTTCAAATCTCCCGGCCGTTCCTGCGCCAACCCTTCAAGCAGTGCGAGCCCCTCCTTGGCCGCGGTCACCGCCTCGTTGAACTGCGTCAAGCCAGCCTGGGCGTACCCCATATTCACCAGCGAACTCCCCAACTCCTGCTTGATCTCAAACGACGGTTTGCTTCTCACCAACTCTCGCACTACGGCAATCGTCCGCACCCGGCTGTTCACGCTGCCCGCAATGTCCCCCAGTCGCAGAAGCGTAATCGACAGCTCATTCAACGCTTGCCGCTGGGTCATTCCAGGCAACCCGCTGCTTCTCGCTACTGCCTCACGGCCTATCCGAGCCCCAGCATCGTTTTCACCCAAACCACGGAGGTGTATCTGCGCCCGGCACAGCATATCCACCAGCGCGATTCGGCGGTTCTCGTCCAAGCCGCCCGAATCCGCCACCTGTCGGGCAAGTGCCAGGCCCGTTTCATACGAAGCCATCGCTTCGCGCGGCCGGCCAAGGCTGGGGCTGGTGGTGGATCCCTGTGCAGCCGCTACTTTCGCATATGCTACGGCCATCTCCCATTGCAAGCCTGGGTCGCCCGCCGATTCCGAAGAGAGGCTGTTCAAATACTCCAAAGCCGTGGAGACCACCATTGCTCGCGCCTTTACCGTGCCTGGGGTATTTGCAATTTCGTCGTGAAACTCAAATAAAAAGCGGTTCGCAAGTTGCCGCACCTGCTGGAAACGCCGGTCGGCGCGCCGTTCACCCGCCACGCTGAACGCCAGGCCCAGCCCCAAGCTGGCAATCACCGCCGCCACCGCCGCGAGTTGCCACCAGTTGCGGCGCAGATATTTCTTTGTGCGATAGCGCAGCGTATCCGGCCTGGCGCTGACCGGCCGGTCGTGCATGTAGCGCTCTATATCTTCCGCAAACTTCTCCACGCTGCCATAGCGCCGCTCCGGTTCCTTGCGTAGCGCCATCAGCAGAATATGGTCGAGCTCGTCTCCCAGGCCCGGCGCGGCAGGCGCCTGCCGGCAAATCACGCGCTCCATCTCAAGCGCGTTGGCTGTTTCCAGAGTGTAGGGTTTACGGTCAGTGAGAAGTTGGTACAGAATGACGCCCAGCGAATAAACGTCCGACGATGTAGTGATCGGCCCGCCCAGCACCTGCTCTGGACTGGCATATTCCGGCGTCAGTGCGGCGAAGCCGGTTTGTGTTTGTGGGGATTGAGCGTCCAGCAGTTTTGCAATTCCAAAATCGAGCAGCTTCGGCTCGCCCGCTGCCGTCACTAGAATATTTCCCGGCTTCAGATCGCGGTGGACCACCAGATTGCGATGCGCATGCTCCACCGCATCGCAGATCTTCAGGAATAGCGCCAGCCGCTTCTCCCGGCTCATCGCCATGCAGTAATCGGTCAGTGGCCGACCGTCCACATATTCGAGTACCAGGTAGGGGCTACCCTGCTCCGTCTCGCCGCCGTCGATAAGCCGGGCTATGTTGGGATGCTCGAGCGTGGCCAGCATCTGCCGCTCCTGCAAGAAACGCGCACGGGCATAATCGCTGTCCAATCCCTGCCTGATGACTTTCAGCGCCACCGTCTTGTGGAAGTCATCCACACGGACCGCCTCGTACACGGAGCCCATGCCGCCTTGGCCAATGCGGCGGATGGTGCGGTACCGGCCGAAACGCTCCTGTTGCGGCGGCGCCTCCTGCAGGCTCGCTGCCTGCGCGCCAATCACTCCGTGGAAGTACGATGCTTCGTCGCCACTTTCGAGAAACGGCTCAACTTCGCCTCGCAGGCTCGGATCGTCCGCAGTCAAACGCTCAAGTGCTGCGGCGCGATCGGCCGGCGGTATTGGTTCGAGCGCGTCGAGAATCGACTTGATGCGCTGCCATCGTTCGGGCGTCATAGTAAAGCGTGGTCCTTCGTGGAATTTTCGCAGACAATGGGCATCGTCTGCAATGGTGCCTTCTGCGAGATTTCGGAGTCGCTTTTAGAAAACAGACGTGGCAGCTGTTTCAGATATGGAGCTTTCGAAACGATTGGAATCTTACGCGCGTGACTTGGTTGCCTGGCTGTGATTCTGCGTATAACCGCCTGCCTGCAATTTACTCTTCAACCTGAGCGCACTCTGGTTGTGGTTGCCTGTGTAGCCTCCGGCAAGCACGTTGGTCCTGACTGTGAGGCCGGTCTGGCTGTGATTTTGCGAATAGCCGCCCGCTTGTAGTCTGCTCTTCATATTGAGTCCGCGCTGGTTGTGATTGCCTGCGTAGCCTCCCGCACGCACGTTCGTCCTGATGGCGAGTCCAGTCTGGTTGTGGTTGCTACCGTATCCGCCTGCCTTCACGGAACTCTTCACAGGTAGGCCAACCTGGTTGTGGTTGTCGATTAAACCGCCGGCCTTGATCTTCGATTTGATTGTCATGATTGCTCCTTTTTTTGACGGCTCCATGCCGCCTTCTGCACCGTATGGCGCAAAGCAATCACAAAAAGTACCACGCAAAAAGGAAATTTTTGCAAAAAGTCTGACCGGCTCAGGCGGTCATGAAATTCTTCAGCCAAACCTGTGCCATGCGCAGATCCCGAATGACTGTGCTGCGGCCGATATTCAGAAATTCCGCGATCTCTTCGTAGGTCATCCCACCAAAGAAATGCAGCTCCACGATTTTCGATTGCCGCTCGTCGAACCGCGCCAGTTCCTTCATCCCATCGTCCAGCGCCACCAGATCGGCGGAGCGTTCCACCGCGAAAACGGCCTCGTCGTCAAGGTTTACTGCGTGCGCTCCGGACCCGCGCTTTTCGGCATTTTTCTTGCGCGCATGCTCCACCAAAATCTGCCGCATGTAATGTGCGGCGATGGCGACAAAGTGGGAACGTCCCTGAAATTGCGGCATGTCCTGCTTGGCCATGCGCAACCACGCTTCGTTTACCAGTGCGGTGGGTTGCAGTGTATGACCGGGGCGCTCGTTGCGCATGTAGCCCCCCGCGAGCCGGCGCAACTCCGCTTCGACCATTGGCATCAGCACATCCAGTGCTGCCTGGTCGCCATCCTTCCATCGCAGTAGCAGTCGAGTAACTTCGTGTTGGGATCCAGGTTCCATCGGTGCCGTGCCTCACATCATAACAGGGAAGTGGGACACGGCAAGCGAGCTTACGGTTCGGCCGGCAGAGGTGAAGCTCCAGCCGAACCGCAAGAAGTAAAGTCGAACGGGGACCTCACCGGCTGTAGGGGGGCCGGTTCGGATCGTACTGCTGTTGTTGTGGCTGATACTGCTGTTGACTCGGATAGTAGTTAGGCGGAGCCGCCTGAAACTGCTGCTGCGGCGGTGCATAGCAATTCGGGCTCGGCACCCAATTGCCATATGCGTCATAACCGCCCTCGGTGCATGCCGGAGGTTGCGGCACGTACGCGTAGCCAGGATCGTAATAGCTGTTGTACCCGTAGCTGTACGGCGCTATGTATACACCGCCTCTGTAATAACCGCGATAAACCGGACGTTCGCGTTCATAAACGCGTGGTGCAACGTAGCTCCTGCTTGAGTACGCCGGTCCGGATGAGCGCGGGGCAACATAATTGTGTTCGCGCGGCGCAACGTAGGACTGCCCGCGTGATGGAGCCGAATAATGGCTTCCGCCATTCGACCTTACGGCTGGACTGCTATGGCCACTGCTCCGTGGCGACGAGTTGTGCTCGCGCGCGAAACCAGCCATTGGAAAGGCGATGGCGAGCAGTGCGCCACCCAAAAAAATAGACGATGCGAAACCGGAAACCTGACGCCGCACTCCGGCGGCTTTTTCGCTTTGCAGCTTCATAATGGAAGGGCCTCTTTTCCCTTGCAATCCATCTGACGCCGCAAAGCGAAGCCGGGTTCAATTGTGAACAATAAATAATGGAACGTTGCTATTTCGAGATGCCGAACCCGTCGATGTGCACTTCCAACTGATGGTTGATGCGGATGCCGCAGATGCCATCCGTCTTGGCCAGTTTGTCGGCCTTCGGAGCAGAATGAACCACCGTGCCGTTTACGACGAAGTCGATCTTATCGCCGCCCACGCGCACTTCCAGAGCATTGATGGATTTGCCGTCATCGCCTGGCTTCTTCACTGCGTCGTTAGCCGTCTTCGGCGCGATGTTGCCTGTAACATCTCCGGCGCGGCTCTTAATCAGCCACATGCCGTTCTGCGCGATCACGAAATAGTTATACGCCTGCTCGCCGCCTTCCAGCGCACTGCCGCCGAATACCAAGCCGTAGTAGTTCGGGTGGCCGCTGGGCTTCTGTAGCACGAAGGTTCCTTTCAGCGTATAGTTGCCGCTGGCCGTGTTGGCCGGATTCCAGTAAACGGCAGCCTTCGGGTTGGTGGCGTGGAAGCCGCTTCCCATGGTGACGAACTTGATTTCGCCCGCGGCATCAGGGTCCGAGGCAGACGTGCTGCGGTCAATGCGCTGCTTCCAGCCCTGTGGAGTTTGCGCGGTCAACGGCGTTAGCGCGGCGATTGCCAGCAGCGCGGCCGGTACAAGAATCTTCATTATCAGTTTCTCCTTTACTTCTGGACACTACCACATTTCAAACAGCTTACATTAAGATGGCGTGCCGGACCCATGAAATGCAACACATCTGAATTCTTGAGTTGTGGTACCATTACTCACAATTTTAAGATCTTGCCCTCTAATCGTTGACTGGACGCCTTAGACCAAAAATCAACTTCGAAAGTACCATTTTTTTCCAGGAGGGGGAAAATGTCGAAAGCTCTAGGTTTGTTCCTGCTTGTTGTTGGTGCCTCTGCTGCGGCAGTGGCTGCAACTCCGGAAATCGGCGCTACCTCAGCTGGTAGCGCCATCACCTTGCTTGCCGGCGCGGTTCTCATCATTCGCGGCCGCCGCAAGTAAATCTAACGCGCTGATTGCCGCTTACCTGTTGCTTTTCCAAAAGTGGCACCTGTGGCAACTGTTGCACTCCGTTGCACCCGTCCCCTCATCGCGGTAAGCTTGAGGTGATCATGGACTCTTACCTATCCGTCGTCCTGTTCACTCCGCTGGCAGGATTACTCGTACTTCTATTTCTCCCGTCCTCTAATACGCGTGCCATAAAGTTGTGGGCGAATGTCATCTCGTTCATCGGCTTCGCGGTGTGCTTACCGCTGGTTTTCCAGTTCGACCGCTTCAAAGACTATCAATTCGTTCAGCACTGCAATTGGATCCCCGCCATTGGGGCTTCGTATTATCTTGCGATCGATGGGTTCAGTCTGTTGCTGGTTGTGCTGACCGGCCTTATCGGCTTTCTGGCTATGTTGTGCAGCTGGAACGCCATCGACACACGCGTCAAGGAATACTACGCGTGGTTCCTTGTTCTGCAAGTGGGCATGCTCGGCGTCTTCATGGCGCTCGACTTCCTGCTGTTCTTTATCTTCTGGGAATTGGTGCTGGTGCCGATGTACTTCATCATCGCCATCTGGGGCGGCAAGCGCCGCGTCTATGCGTCGATGAAGTTCGTTATCTATACCTTGATCGGCTCCGTGCTGATGTTCCTTGGAATCCTGACGCTGTACTATCAGAACTTCCTGCAGACCGGCACGCTCAGCTTCGCCATCGATGCTCTGATGAAGACCAATCTTTCAGAGACTATGCAGTGGTGGGTCTTCTGGGCGTTTTTCCTCGGCTTCGCCGTGAAGGTGCCAATGTTCCCGTTCCACACCTGGTTGCCCGATGCGCATACCGAGGCGCCGACGGCAGGCTCTGTAGTGCTGGCCAGCATTCTGCTGAAGATGGGCACTTACGGACTGCTGCGCTTCTCACTGCCGCTACTTCCCAAGGCTTCCATCAATGACAAGGTCGTGCTGGTGGTCTCGCTGCTTTCCATTATCGCCATCGTTTATGGTGCGTTGGTCTGTCTGATGCAGAAGGATTGGAAGAAGCTGGTCGCGTATTCTTCGGTTAGTCACATGGGCTTTGTTACGCTGGGAATCATCTCGATGAACCCGATGGGCGTGTCCGGCTCCATTCTGCAGCAGATCAATCACGGCATCTCCACCGGCATGCTCTTCCTGATTGTCGGTGTGGTGTATGAACGACGCCACACGCGCGAACTCAGCGAATACGGCGGACTCATGAAGGTGATGCCGGTGTTTACGATGGTGTTCCTTATCGCGGCGTTGAGCTCGATGGGCATGCCGCCCCTGAACGGCTTCGTCGGCGAAATTACAATTTTGCAGGGCGCGTATCAGGTGTCGATCAACTGGGCTGTGTGGAGTGCGATCGGCATCGCGTTGGGCGCGGCGTATCTACTGTGGCTCTTTCAGCGCACGATGCTCGGCGAACTGGGCAAGCAGAATGAGTTGCTGAAGGATCTGTCGGTGCGTGAAGTGGTGGTGTTCGCACCGCTCATTATCGCCGCCTTTTGGATCGGCCTCTGGCCCAAACCGTTCATCGATATTCTGGAACGGCCAGTGGCGCAGATCGTGGAGCGGGTGCACCCCGGCTATCACGCTGAACGGCATTTGCGGAATCCTTTGGAAGCGCCCACTCCGGTGGCCGAACTTAGGTAGGGCGGGCCTTCAAACTGCGCGGGGCCTCGTCCCCGCCAGGCCGAACATGCAAGCGGCGCTGAACGCGAAGTAAGCGCAAAGCCAGAGAAACACCGCCGGGTGAAACGGCCTGCGTTCCAATAGCGTCCAGCGATTCGCAAATGCCACAAACGCCAGTGCAAAACCAACCGGCCCGGCTCATACGTATCCGGAAGGGCCTCTGCCAGAATAGTTTTGCGCTGCGAAGTCACGGGTGCTGTTGCCTGCGGGAACACTTTCTAATATTTTTCGCACGGCTCTCGTGTACTCGCTTGAATCCTCGCCAACCGTGGCGAGTAAAGCGTCATCCTAAATAGAGCAGTCGACGGCAAATTCGGATGGGT
>CAIRSA010000162.1 GCA_903881085.1 uncultured Acidobacteriia bacterium | reverse complement strand
TTTCCTGGTTTTCTAAATTAGTAAACACGCGGGCTGTCCCCAGGTTTTGGTACTCTTAGTGGGCGTGAGCGACTTTTCATCCGCCGAACTGCGCATTCTGCGTGGGCTTCGCCGTCCCGATAAGCTTCAGCGATTTTTAGACGAAGAGACGGCCTATAACAAAGAGCCCGATGGGCCGACGTGCCGGTCGCCGCGGCGCGTGCTGCGCGACATGACTGCGCACTGCATGGAGGGTGCGCTGCTGGGTGCGGCGGCACTGGCGGTGAACGGGCACGAGCCGATGCTGCTGGATCTGGAAGCGGAGCGCGACGATGATCACGTGCTGGCGATTTTTCGCGTCGGCGGGTTGTGGGGTTCGATTGCGAAGTCGAATTATTCGGGGCTGCGGTTTCGCGAGCCGGTGTATCGCACGATTCGCGAACTGGTGATGTCGTACTTCGAACAGTATTTTAATCTGAAGGGCGAGAAGTCACTGCGGGCGTATTCGCGGCCGGTGCGACTGGCGCGGTTCGATCACATTCAGTGGATGACCACGGAGGAGGACCCGTGGGCGATTCCTGAGTACCTCTGCACGATTGCGCATACTCGCATATTGCCAGCGGAGCGGGAACGAGGTTTGAGCCGCGTGGATAAACGGTTGTTCGCCGCTGGATGCTATGGGGCGGTCAAATGAAGCCGCTTGTGCAGATGACCGGCATCGGGATGCGCTTCGGTGCGGCGGAAGTTCTTCGGGGAGTGGACCTGGCGCTGCATGCGGGCGAGGTTCACATTCTTGCGGGAGAAAATGGGGCGGGGAAGAGCACGCTGATTAAGATTCTGGCCGGGGTCTATGACGGCTACGCGGGTAGCGTGAAAAGGCCGGCGTGCGGCGTGGCGGTGATCTATCAGGAGCTGTCGTTGGTGCCGAGCATGACCGTGCGAGATAACCTTTGCCTGGGGCATTTTCGTACGCGGTACGGGTTCATTGACGACTTGGCGCAACAGCGCGAGGCTTTGCGATTGTTGGAGCCGTTCGGGCTGGCGGAGATTGCGGACACGCTGGTGGAGGAGCTTTCGGCGGGAGTGCGGCAGATTGTGGAGATCGCGCGGGCGTTGGGGCGCGAGGCTTCGGTGATTGTGATGGACGAGCCGACCAGCGCGCTGAATGGCTCTGATGCCGAGCGGTTGTTTGAGATCATCGGGCAGTTGAAGCAGCGCGGCTGCGCGATTCTTTACGTAACGCATCGGATGGAAGAGGTGGAGCGGTTGGCGGACCGCATCACGGTGCTGCGCGATGGCCTTTTGATCGGTAGTGCGGCGGCCAGTGAATTGCCGATGGCGAAGATGATTGAGTGGATGGTGGGGCGCGAGGTCAGCCAACACTATCCTGAGCGATCAGGTGTGCCCGGCGAGGAGTTGCTGCGCGTGGATTCGCACGGCATTACGCTGCGGGCAGGCGAGGTATTGGGCATCGCGGGATTGCAGGGTTCGGGGGCAGGGGAACTGCTGACGGCGGTTTTTGGCGAGCCGCGTGAATCGATTGCCAAGGGCATTGCGCTGCTGACGGCGGACCGCAAGACCGACGGGCTGGTGATGCCTCTGTCGCTGTGCGCGAACATGACGTTGGCTTCTTTGCGGCGGTTTGCTCCGCGTGGGTGGCGCGACCGCGCCGGGGAGCGCGCTGCGGCGGAGGAATACTTCCGGGCCTTTTCTGTGCGGGCCGAGTCGATCGACCAGGAGGCGGGCGATCTTTCGGGTGGCAATCAACAGAAGGTGGCTTTGGCCAAATGGCTGATGACGAAGCCGCGCGTGCTGTTGTTGAATGACCCGACGCGGGGCATCGATATTGGTGCGAAGCAGGAGATCTACAGGCTTATGAATGAATGGACCGCGCACGGTATGGGGATTCTGCTGGTGTCGAGCGATCTGCCGGAGTTGCTGGCGTTGAGCGATCGCATCGTGGCGTTGCATCGCGGACGCGTGACGGCGCGGTTCGATGATAACAAGGCCTCGGCCGCGGAAGTGATTGCGGCGGCGATGGGCAGGGAGGCTGCGTGAAACTGAAGTTGTCATCGGCTTCGGCGCGGGCTACCATTGCACTGCTGATGGTGTTGCTGGCGGGCGTGATCTTCAACGCGGACGGGGCGTTTTTCAAGCTTTCGACGCATCGCGACACTTTTCGGCAGTCTTCGGTGTTCGGCATTCTTGCGTGCGGCATGACGGTGGTGATTCTTTCGGGCGGCATCGATCTGGCGGTGGGCAGCGTGCTGGCGTTGGTGTCGGTTTGCTTTTCGATGATGAGTATCTGGTGGGGATGGCCGCCGGTATTGGCCGCGCTGCTGTGCCTGTTTATCGGGGCATTGTGCGGAGCGGTTTCGGGCACGTTGATTGCGCGGTTCCGCATTCAACCGTTTATTGCAACGCTTGCCATGATGGCGTTCGCGCGCGGACTGGCGAAGATGGTAAGCGGCGGCATGAAGGTGTCGACGGCGGTGAAGAACGCCGATGGGTCGTATCGATATCTGGATGTGCCGGGATTCTTCCGATTGATTGATTCGCGCACGCTGGGTGGGAACCTGGCGGTGGTGACGATTGTGCTGGCGGTGTGCCTGGCGTTGACGTGGGCGATGATGGAGCGGCATCGGTTGGGGCGCGAGTTGTATGCGATCGGCGGCAACGAAGAGGCTGCGCGATTGGCCGGAGTGCCGGTGACGGGCGCGAAGATTGCGGCGTATCTGTATTCGGGATTGCTGGCAGCGGTGGCGGGGATTTGCCAGGCGGCGCAGGAACAGCAAGGCGACCCGGAAGCCGGCGCGGGCTACGAGTTAACAGCCATCGCGATTGTGGTGATCGGCGGGACGAGCCTTTCGGGTGGGCGCGGGGCGGTGCTGTTGACGTTGTTGGGCGTGTTCACCATCGGCTACATGGAGAAGATTCTGAGCATGAACGCGGTGCCGGAGGCGGGGCGGTTGATGCTCACCGGAATCATTGTGGTTTCGGCGGTGCTGGCGCAGCGACGCCGTCAGGGTAGAGCCTGAAGCGCGACTTGCCGCCGATGATGGTTTCGGTGACTTTGATGTCGCGGAGCTTCAGCGAGGGCGTTTGCAAAGGGTTTTCGCTGAGAATGGTGAAGTCGGCGAGCTTGCCAACTTCGATGGAGCCTTTGGCGGCCTCTTCGAAGTTCTGCCAGGCGGCTTCGCTGGTGACGGCGCGCAGGGCGTCAATCACCGGCATGCGTTGATCGGGGCCGAGCAGTTTGCCATCGCGGGTTTGGCGATTCACCGCGCCCCATACTAGCAGCAGCGGATTCACTGGCGTGACCGGTGTGTCGTCATGCAGTGTGAAGCGGATGGCGCGGCGGCGTGCGCTTTCGAGCGGGCTGATGCGGGCGGCGCGCTCGGGACCCAGGAACAGATCGCGGTGGCGATCGCCCCAGTAGTAAACGTGGCCGATGAAGAATGACGGCGTGACGCCGAGCTGTTTCATCTTGTCGAGTTGGTCTTCGCGCACGGTCTGGCAGTGTTCGATGCGGTGGCGTGCATCGGCCCGCGGGTTGGCCTTTTGTGCGGCTTCGTAGGCGGCGAGAATGTCGTCGATAGCGGCGTCGCCGTTGCCGTGTATGGCGATTTGCAGACCTGCGTTGTGGGCGGATTTTACCAGCGTGGTGAGGGCTTCGCGGCTGCGCATGGCGTAGCCGCTGAAGTTGGGATCTCCGGTGGCGTATGGCTTGGTGAGGTAGCCGGTGAGTCCTTGCAGAGAGCCGTCCTGCTGCATTTTGACGCCGCCGATGCTGACCAGTTCCGAGGGTGTGGAGAGGCGCGGCGGTTGCGCGCCGTTCATGAAGCGCATGCTGCGCACGCGGAGTTTCAGGACGCCCGCGGCTTCGGCGCGCTTCAACGCGGCGATGGAATCGACACTGCCGCCGGCAATGATGGCGGTTGTGACTCCTTGCTTCAGATATATGTCCGATGCGGCGGCGGTGGCTTCGAGCGACTGTTCGCGCGTGTAGCCAGGCAGGAATTTGGTGATGAGGCCGAGGCTCTCTTCGAAGACTCCGTTGGGCTCGCCGGTGCGCGGGTCATGGCGGATGACGCCGCCGGCTGGCTTGGGTGTATCGCGCGTGATGCCGGCGATGGCGAGGGCGCGGCTGTTGGCTACGCCGAGGTGGCCGGAGACGTGGGTGATCCACATGGGGCGGTCCTTGGAGACGGCGTCGAGGTCATCACGGGTTGGGTGGCGGTGTTCTTTGAGCAGCGTGTCGTCATAGCCGCGGCCGGTGATCCAGCCGTCGCGGGTGGAGGATTTCATGTGCTCGCGGAGGGCGGCTTGCAGGTCAGCGATGGTTTCGATTTTGCCGATGGGCGGACTGTTGAGATCGGCGGTGTGCAGACCGAGATGGCCGACGCTGGGGAAGTGGTCGTGGGCGGCGTAGAAGCCGGGGAGCATGGTTTTGCCGTGGAGATCGATCACGACGGTGCGGTCCGTGGCGAGCTTCATCAGTTCGTCGCGCGTGCCTACGGCGATGATTTTGTCGCCTGCGGTGGCGAGGGCCTGGGCTTGCGTGGCGGCCTTGTTTAGAGTGAGGATTGTGCCGTTGGTGTAGATGCGGTCTGGCGTTTGCGCCAGTGCCGTGCAGAAAAGAAAACCAGCAACCCAAAATCGTATCATGGCTTAGGTGATTGACCATCATCTCACGGCACAGCGCGAGGGCGCACCTTATGTACTGCCTGGAATGCTATGGTGAAGGTAACTCAGGGTGGTATTTTCTATGCGTTATCTTCTTTCCGCTAGTCGCGTTTTATTTCTGGCGCTTGCCTTCGTTCTGATGACACAAGCGCAAACATCTACTTCCTCTATTACCGGTACGGTTTCGGATTCATCCGGTGCGGTGATTCCGGGCGCCTCCGTCACTTTGACCAACGAGGATACCGGCGTGACGGCCGTACAAAAAACGAATCAGGCAGGAGTGTATTCCTTCCCTTCGATTTCCATAGGCCAGTATACGGTCAAGGTGGAAAACAAAGGATTCAAGGTGGCACGGAAGACCGGCAATACGCTCTCAATCGGTGCACCGCTGGATATTCCGGTGATGCTGGAAGTCGGCGAATCGGTCGATGTCATAACTGTCGCTGCAAGTGGCGAGGCGCTGCAGACAACCAACGCCAGTATCGGCAATCTTGTCACGCAGGCGGAGATTACCGAGCTGCCGTTGAATGGGCGGAACCCGCTCGGCCTGCTGGTTCTGGAGCCTGGTGTGGTGCAGATGTCGAAGGGCGCGGATGGCACCGGAATGCATGTGAACGGGTCGCGCGACATGGCTTCGAACACTACCATTGACGGCATTGAAGCCAATGAGTCCGCGGTTTCCAATCCGATGAATAATGTCTACCGGCTTAATCCGGATAGCATTCAGGAATACCGCATTACGACCTCAAACGCCACGGCGGAGTATGGACGCAACTCCGGGGCCAACGTCTCCATTGCGACGCGCGGTGGAACCAACAAGTTTCGCGGCACGCTGTTTGAATTCTTCCGCAACACTGCGTTGAACTCCAACGAATTCTTCGCCAATGCCCAAGGCACGGCGAAGCCGGAGATCAAGTTGAACCAGTTTGGCGGCGAGTTCGGCGGGCCGATCAGGAAAAACAAGACCTTTTTCTTCGGCAACTGGCAACGGCAGAAGGCCATGTTCTCGCAGTCTGTGGACCAGGCCTATGGCTCGGTGCCGACGTTGTATACGCCGGCGGCCTTGGCGGGCGTCTATCGATACTTTGTGGCCGACCCGAATAACACGTTCAAACTGGACGGTGTTTCCATCACGCGGAACACCCCGCTGCTGGTGGATCCAAAGACCGGCGCGATGCGCAACGGCGTGCGCAACTGCGTTTCCAACACCGATCTGAACTGCGTTGCCAGCTACAACTTCTTTGCGGCGGACCCCAATAAAATCGGCCCTGATGCAGCGATTGTGAAGCTGTTCAAGTCGATGCCGGCGCCGAATTCGTATCTGGCGGGCGATGGATTGAACACCGCAGCCTATGCGTGGAATCCGCCCGCGCACAAGAATGGCGATTCGGTTACCGGGCGGGTGGATCACAACTTTTCTCCGAACCATGTGGTCTTTGCGCGATACATCTGGTCAACCAACAATACGCTGGGCGGCGATCCCAACAATTCGCGGCCGGTGCTCTATCCAGGATTTCCCCCGCTAGGTGAAGTGTATCGCGACAGCCAAAACGCAGCGCTGCGCCACACGTGGATTTTGAGTCCAACGATGGTGAATGAGTTTACCGCCGGTCTTTCGCGGTTCGGAGCCCTGTTTACGCAGGGTGAAGCGAACCCGGATTTCCCAAACATCCCGGCGTTTTCACGCGCGTCGGGGACGGGGTTCAACAATCTTGATGCGCCTTATCGCAATGTGCCGCGGACGTACCGCGTGGTGACAACGCCACAATTGATCGACAACGTCTCGCTGACGCATGGGGCGCATCTGGTGAAGTTCGGCGTGAACATGCGCTTCTACCGGCACAACGACCAGCGCGGACAGCCGGGCGGGGCGACGGTTACGCCGACTCTCAATTTCGACACAGGGGTCCGCGCGCCTGGTACGTCTTGGGGCCAGCCGGCGCAGTCGGCCGCAGGCCGTGCGGGAATGAACTCAACGGACTACTCGCGGTTGCAGGGGACCATTAACGACATTATGGGGCTGCCGTCGCAGCTTTCGCAGACGTTTCTAGGCGACCTGGTTCACAACACCTATTTGCCCTTTGTATCGGGCAATGGGGTGACGCTGTGGAACCAGGGCCACAGGATGAAGCAGTACAATCTATTCCTGCAGGACGAGTGGAAGGTGCGGCCGAATCTCACGGTGAGTTTGGGATTGCGGTGGGAGATTAATCCGCCGCCGAAGGAGGCTGCGGGCGGAGCTTGGGTGCCGGATAAACCGATTGATGGATCGCAGGGGCCGGTGAAGTTTGTGCAGGCTGATTCGTGGTTCAATCGCAGCAACCTCGGCGCGGTGGGGCCGCGCATTTCGGTGGCGTGGGCGCCGATTCGCAAGACGGTGTTCCGCACCGGTTATGCGATGGCGTTCGATACGCTGTCGTCTTTCCAAGTGACGGCCGTTGCTGGCCGCGTGCCTGGATTGACGCTGACGTGCAATGCGAATGTGGGTGGCGCTACGACACCCGGCTGCGGTTCCGTGCCGAATGTGCGCTATTCGCAGGGCTTCCCATCGGAATTGCCCCTGCCAACCAGCAGGCCTTCCGACTTTCTGACGCCACCGGCTCAGCTCTACACGAATGCGCTGGGGATGACGACGTTTGATCCGAACCTGAAGGCGCCGACAGTACACCAATGGAACTTCGGAATTCAACGCGAGCTTCCGTTCGGCCTGGTGGGGCAGGTTTCTTACATTGGCCATCGCGGAACACGGCTCTATCGAGCTTATGACATTAACCAGATCAATGCCGGTCCGATTCTGCCGGATTTTCTGGCGATGCAACGAAATTACAACAAAGGCTGCCGGCCGGATGGAACCACTTGCCCGGCGGGCGCAGCGGGTGAGCCTATCAAGCTGGTGACTTCCGGATTGTTGACCAACACGTTTGTGAACTCATCTACTTCGATTACCGACATCAATAACAACGGCGCGGGTAATTTCGCCGGCCGGATTGAAGGCAATACACTCGCGGTGAAGCTGCGGCCGAATCAACAGTTCGGCGTGGCGACGTATATCGATTCGGGTGGAGACTCGTACTATCATGCGATGCAGGCAACTGTGCGTCGCAGTTTTCGCAACGGCATGCTGATGGGACTGGCTTATACGCTGCACAAATCGATTGATGACCAATCGGTGGATCCGATAGGTTCATCTTCAGGCGGCGGGCTTTCCACGACCAACACACGCACACCTGCGTCGATCAATAACTGGAAGAACGAACGCGGGCGGTCGAGTTTCGACCGACGGCAGTTGCTGGTGGCCACATGGATTTACGACATTCCGTTTGGGAAGAATCTGCCGCGGCCACTGCGGATGGTGGCCGGCGGATGGTCGATCAACGGGCTGTTCAATTTCATGTCGGGCAATCCGTTTTCGGTCATGAGCGGCACGCGCACGGCGAACTACTCGCACCAGTCGCGGGCCGCGCTGGTGGGGGCGCAGCCGGCTGTAGAACTGGTGGATGTGCCGGGCGTGGTTGGGCCGGTTTACTTTTCCGGTTTGACTTCGGCATTCACCGCGCCTGCACCGGGTTCGGATGGTATGGGACGCAACACTTTTACCGCGCCAAGCTTCTGGAATCTGGATGGCGGGTTGACGAAGAACTTCAAGGCCACGGAGCGGGTTGCGGTGCAGTTCCGGGCGGAGTTTTTCAATGTGCTGAATCATCCGAATTTCGATGATCCGTTCGGGGCGACGAGCGGCAGCGCGAACTACCGCTCGACCGTTTTCGGGCAGACCTGCTGCAGTACAGTGGCTCCACCCAGCACGCAGGCTATTGTTGATACCGGTGAGTCAGGGCGCGTGATTCAATTGGCTTTGAAGCTGCGGTTTTAGCGGGGCGGGATTACTTTTTGTAGCCCTGCCAGGTGTATTCGAGGGCTTCGGCGAGCGTTTGGGCTTTTACGTTGCGGTCGGTGTGGCCGGAGTTCTTGGAGAAGACGAACTGGTAGTGATACTTCTTTTCGGCGAGAACCTTTGCCATGCGTTCATTGGCGAGGACCCAATCGTGATAGTCGTCGCGGGTGATGAGGTTGTCGCGGTCGCTGACGTGCATCCAGAGGCGGATTGGCTTGCGCGGACTCTTGGGGATGAGGGTTTCGTGGAAGTCCCATGCGCCGTGCGGAGTTTCCGGATTGAAGGGCCACTGCTGGTTGACGTAAGTGCCCGAGTAAGTCAGCACGCGATGGTAGAGTTCAGGGTGATACCAGGCCATAATAAGCGCAGCTGAGCCGCCGGAGCTGCCGCCCATAGTGGCGCGGCCGTCGGGGTTCTTGGTGAGCTTGACGCTGGCTTGTTTCTCGACGAGCGGGAGGACTTCGGCTTCGACGAATTCGGCGTACTTGCCGGACATGGTGTCGTACTCCAGGCCGCGCTGGCTGCCCTGCGCATCGCCGCTGCCATTGCCGATTGAGATGCCGATCATGACGGGGACGCGCTTCTGGGCGATCAGATTGTCGAGCACGGTGAAGAGCAGCTTGTCGATGCCGTCGGCTCCTACAATGAACGGGGCTGCGGTGCCGGGCACATACTGTTTGGGCACGTAAACGGCGACCTTGCGGGTGTAGGGCTTGGGAAAGCTGTCGACGATGAGGGTGAGAGGGTTCTTGGGGTCCTGCGTGCCGAAGCTGCCGTCTTTTCGGGCGATGCCGGGGTAGAACTTGCTGTCCTTCGATTCCATGGTGAAGTTGAAGATTGTTCCCTGGGGCACGCTTTCCACGACGACTGTTTCCGGCGATGGTTTATAGGTGGGGCCGATGATGAAGTTGCCGTCCTTTTTCGGGGAGGGGTTGGTGAGGTCAGGCAGTTCGGTGGCCTTGACGTAGCCGGGCGTGTGCGGGTCGCGTGTGGGCGGCGGTGTGCGCGCGGGGCGGCCTTGTTTGGTTGCCGGTTGGGTTGCGGGTGGCGCCTGCGCAAACATCTGGCTGATCATGAACGCGGTGGTTAGAAGGCGGTACATAGGGCTCCTGAATTTGGGTTAAGCAACAAGTCTATCGCATGCGAGGTGGATGGCGTGGCGGCGGACGTCTTCCGGCCATTCGGCCATGAGCTCTTCGAACTTTTCGAAGTTGCGGGCGTAGAGGGCGCGGCTGGCCTCTTCGTATCCGGGGAGGTTGCCGGCCAGGGCGGTGATGAAGCGGCCGGCGGCTTCCACTGCCTGGCGGCCCTGAGTTTGATCGTACTTGCGGGCATCATCGACCAGACGTCGGATGGCGGCGGAGGCGCCGCTTGGTTGTTGTTCGAGCCATTCCCAGTGGCGGGGCAGCAGGGAGACTTCGCGCGGGACTACGCCGAGCTTGGGGCGGCCTGGGCCGGTGCGGGGAGGCGGCGGGAGCGCGCGGGCGAGGACGGCGCTGAGCGGGCCCTGGAGGTCGAAATCGACCTGACGAGAGGTTTGGCCTTCGAAGATGAGGATGGGCGCGCCGGGGTCGTGGTCGAAGATGGGTTTCAGGGTTGTGAGGATCTGGTCGAGGGGGGCGGTGGCGACGAGCTTCGGGCCGAGGAAGGCGGTGTAGGTGTCCATTTATGTATTTTACCCGGATAATAATGGAGTGTCAATATTATCCGGGTAAAATAGTTTAAGCGCGACCGGCGAATTCGCGGGTTTCGGTGGCGACCTTCACTTTTTCGCCTTCGACGATGAAGATGGGGACGCGGAGTTCGAGGCCGGTTTCGAGCTTGGCGAGTTTGTTGCCGCTGCCGCTGGATGAGCCGCCTCGGACGCCGGGTTCGGTCTCTTTCACCGTCAGTTCGACGAACGTGGGCAGCTGCAGGCCGATGGGGTTGCCGTTGTATTTGTGGAGCTGGATGATGGTGCCTTCGGTGAGAAATTCGAGCGCGTCGCCGAGCATGGACTCGGTGAGGGTGAGGGTTTCGAAGTTGTCCTGATCGAGGAAGTGCGAGCCTTCGCCGTCGCTATAGAGGTAGGAGGCGGGGACGAATTGCAGATCGGGCTCTTTGAATTTTTCGCCTGCTTTGAAGGTCTTTTCGAAGACGGCGCTGGTGAGCAGGTTGCGCATCTTCAGGCGCACCAGAGTCTGGCCGCCGCGTGCGGTGGGGGTGCTGACCTCGGCTTCCAGGCAGTAGTACGGGATGTTTTCGTGTTCGAATAGCGCTTTGCGCTTGATGTCTATTGCGTCGATTAGTGCGGCCATGTTGGGGGTTCTTTACTATTATAGGGCAGGTTGGGATGTTGGCCGGGTATTGCGGTTCGGGGAGTGAGAGGATTACGCTAGCGGTATGCCGACGCTCCCCGACGACGAAGCCGCAAATTCTTTGGACTCCGAGGTCTCATGCTACGATCTGTCAAAAGATCTTGCGGGCAAGGTTAAGGGGTTGATCGAGGATCTTGCGGTGAATCCGAAGTACATGGACGGATTTGGCGAGTGACAATCTCACGCAAAGACGCAAAGAACACCAAGAAAACCCTGAGAATTGGATGAGGTGGGTGGGTTCCCCTTTCGTTTGCCCAGGGTGTGCGGGGTTGCTTTAAGCGTTTGTGTTCCAGATATCGACGTGCCATTTCCAGCGCGAGTCTTCCTGCTTCCAGTAGACGACATACTTGACTTCCAACGTGGCGGTGGTTTGGCCATCGGGGGACATGGTGAGGACGGCTTTGCCGATTTCGACCACGTCATCGCCGGCGGGCATGACTTCGACCGATTCGAGCACGGCGGAACTTGCGTTTACGGATTCGATGAGGCCGATCCAGAATTCCTTAATTGCGGCGCGGCCTGAGATCATGGGTGCGCCGGGGGGCAGGATGGTTGCGCCGGCGGTGTAGATGTGGTCGAGTGCGTCGAAGTTACGTTTGGCGAAGACTTCGTCGTTGAAGATGGCATTGGTCGCAGCCATGCCGGATTTGATTTGGTCGATGGATTGGGACATGGGGATTACTTTACCACTTATTGTGGACAAAGTTTTGGGTGCGGGCCGGTCTCATCGGGATTCGAATTCCTGAACGTGCGGTGCTATTGTGAAGGGAGGATGAGTTCGGACAAGAAGACGCAATTGACTGAAATCGTCGAGGTCGACCCTGGCTTGATGCATGGCTCCCCTTGTTTTCGCGGGACTCGTGTGCCGGTCCATGTGCTGCTCAACGATCTGAAAAGCGGGTGCACGATCGATGAGTTTCTTGATGGCTGCCCGACGGTTTCTCGCGCTCAGGTTGAGGGATACCTGGAACTGGCACAAGATCTGGTCACGGAATGCGTCGTGTCTTAATTGACGAGTGCATCAATCCGCGGCCGGCGAGCCGGTTGCGCTCCGCCGTTCCTGAAGTGTCTGTCGTTACTGTTCGCGAGATACAAGCCGCAGGGCTCAAAGACCATCCTTTAATCCGGCGAATCAATGGCGCATTTGAAGTTTTTGTCACCATTGACAAGGGGTTTGAGTTCGAACACGACGTTCGCAAATTGAGCTTCGGAATCATCGTCCTTAGTGCCAACAACAACCAGATGCCTTCGTATGAACGATTGCTGGCGGACCTAGTAAGGGAAATTGCGGAGGTGGATCCTGGAGCGATAGCGCATGTGCTCGACCCTGCTTTATTGGTGCCGTAGGGCCGTTTCTCCGCCCTTTTTGACAACCAGCCTTATGCGCGTGCCGTCTAGCAGATTTTTCGTTTGGGACCAAATGTCTGCGAGGAGGGAGTAGTTCTCAGCAATGTCGATTGCTGCCAGATTATCCGCTGAGTATTTCCCTCCCAATATCGGGGGAATCTTAAAGCAGTAGCATTGCGCGAAGGCTTCAATTCGATGCCTGCTGCAACGCCTTGGTCCACGAGTCGGATCATTACCCAGTCATCTGCACTCACCGGGATGTCTGCCAGATCTGAGAAGTGATCCCGACTAGTCGCAACTTGCTCGAATGTAGCGGCGTGAATATCGAGTATGTGGATTGAACCGTCCTCAACAATTACGATCACATTTCCAAAGCGGTTCACCATCCACATGGTGAAGGTAGCAGGAAGGAGTTCTGCCCAGGCTGACAACATGGATTGCCAGTCCTTCCCCTCTAGATCGATCAGGTAGTCGTGGAGGTTCATCGTGGGAGGGCGCGGACCTGAGCGGCACCGGAGATTCGCCGGTGCCGCCCTCATAACGAGATTAGTTCATGATAAACGCCCACAACGTGTCGCCGGTGGCCACGGTTAAATACTGGTGGCCATCCAGCATGAACGTCTGTGGGGCGTTGGAAACGCCGCCGATGCGGGCGTTCCACAGCGGCTTGCCGGTCTTGGCATCGTGCGCAACAATGTTGCCCATGCCGTCGCTGGCGAAGACCAGGCCGCCGGCCGTGGCGAGCAGACCGCCGCCTCCGCCGTTGCCGTAGTATTTGTGACGCCACACCACTTTGCCTGTGCGGTAGTCGATCGCGCTGAGGTAGTTGCCCGCGGTGCCGACATTCGCTTCCTCTTTTCCGCCAAGGCCCATGGAGCCGCGCGGGTCGAGGTCGGTCAGATAGAAGATCGAATAGCCGTTCCCTTCGGGTGCATAGAACAGGCCAGTATCGGGCGAGTAGGCCGGTGGCTGCCAGTTGGTGGTTCCGTCTGACGTGGGCGAGACGAGCGCGCCGCCGACGGTCGGATCCTTGACCGGGTCATGTTCGGGGCCGCCGAATTTATTCAGGCCCTTGGCCCAGTTGGTGTACTGGCCGTATTTCGCGGTGACCAGGTGTTCGCCGGTGACGCGGTCGATGGTGAAGAAGTAGCCGTTGCGGGCGGCGGTCAACACCAGCTTGCGCGGCTTGCCGTTGAAGGGCGCGTCCACCAGCACGGGGGTCTGCGCGGAATCGTAATCGTGCATGTCGTGCGGTGAGGTCTGGTAATACCACTTCATCTTGCCGGTATCCACATTGATGGCGACTAGCGCGCAGGTGTACAGGTTGTCGCCTTCGCCGCGCTTGCCGGTGGTGTAGGCGGGCGTGGGGTTGCCGGTGCCGATGATGTAGAGCTTGGTTTCGGGGTCGTATGCGCCGGGGATCCAGGTCTGGCCGCCGCCGTGGCGGGCTGCGTCGAGACTGGCCCAGGTGTCGAGGCCGGGGTCCCCCTTTTGCATGGGCACGGTGTAGAACTTCCATTGCAGGTCGCCGGTTTCAGGGTCGAAGCTGAGCAGGAAGCCGGGCGAGTCGATATCGTTGCCGGTGCCGACCAGCACGTGGTTGCCGACTACGATGGGCGCTGGCGTGGAGAAGTAGCCCTGGTCGAGATCGGCGATGGTTTTGTGCCAGCGCTCCTTGCCGGTGCGTGCGTCGAGCGAGACCAGATAGTTGTCGGGCGTTTCCATGTAGAGGTAGTTGTTCCACATGCCCAGGCCGCGGTTGCCGATGTGCGTACCGCCGCGCGTCTTCCAGTAGTAATGCCAGAGTTCGCGGCCATCGCGAGCGTCAACGGCCCAGGCGTTGTCGGGCATGGTGAAGTAGAGAATGCCTTCGACTTCGAGGACCGAGGCTTTGATGGTGCCGCCGCCGACGTTGATGTCACCGGTGCCTTCGCCGCCGACGATTACATTCGCTGCGCCACCGCCGCCGCGGCGTCCGAAGCCGCCACCCGCGGGCGGGGCCGCGCCGGGGTTGAGGCGGATGCTCCAGGCGAGCGAGAGGTGCTTCACGTTAGTGGTGTTGATCTGTTTGAGCGCGCTGTAGCGGCGGCCGGTGTAGTCGCCGTTGTAAGTGGGCCAGCTGTCTTTCAGCGGCTTGAGCAGGTCGGCCGGCGCGACGCCGCCGCCTTGGGCGAAGAGGCCTGTGGTCAGAGTGAAGAGGAGGAATTTCATTTCAGGGTCACCAGGTATGCGGTCACATCGTGCATGTTTTTGTCGGTGTATTGGATGAGCAGTTCTTTATGTTGGGCGAGCGGATCGTGCACGTCGACCTTCGGCGTGTCGCCATCGCGGCGGATGGTGCGGACGGAGCCATCGGCCAGGGCGACGGTGAGCAGGAAGTCATCGATGCGCACCAGGCGGCCTTCGATTTTGGGGCCGGTGGTTGGCGTGACAGTGACGGTTACCGTGCGGCGTGCGGAGGATGCTGCGGGCGCGGGGCCGAAGCGCCCTCTGGCGCCGCCGCCGACCCATACGTTCTGTAGTTGCTTTTCGTCTTTGATGCGTGTGGCGAGGCCTTTCAGGTCGCCATCGGCCTGATGGCAGCTGGCGCACTTCGTAGCGAAGTAGGCCTTGCCCTCGGCTGCGTTGCCGACCAGGATGGTGGGCGGTTCGAGCGATGACGGGGGCTTGCCCTGTCCGCCGATCATTGCTAGCACGCTGCGCACGTAGGCAGCGGTGGCTTTGGCGTCGTCTTCGCTCATCTTGATGGCGGGCATGCCTGTGCTTTGCATACTGCCCTGAATAACCGGGACGATCTTTTCGCCGTCGCGGTCGCTGAGGGCGAGCATGGAGCGGAGCAGGTTGGGGCCGCCCATGTCGCCGCCGCGCAGATCGGCACCGTGGCAGCCGCGGCAGCTGACGCCGTAGATGGAGTTGCCGCGTGCGATGGCGGCCGGGTCACCGGTGGGTCGCTGTTGGCCGGGGACGAAGCCGCCTTGACGGCGCTGTCCGCCGCCGGGGCCTCCTGGGCCTCCGGGTGGTTGGGCAAGTAACGCGCACGTAGACGCGATGATGATGGTTAGGGCGAGCTGCCCCCTCAGAAACTGCATATGCACCTCATGTGGTTGATCAACCATTATATGCTGGCTGATAGAGAGAGGATTGAGGACGCCAGAATGTCCTATGATGTGAGTAGGACATCATGAGTAAACGGGAACTGATTGTCGAACAGCTAGAACGGCTGCCTGAACAGGATTTGGATCGCCTGTTGTCGTTTATGGAGGCGCTCACGAAGACGAGCTCGAACGATGAGGTTTCGACACTTGCCGCGGAGTCTGCGCTCGCCAAGGACTGGCTCTCGCCTGACGAGGAAGCGGCTTGGGCAGATTTGCAGGTCTTCCAACATTGTTAGTTTGTGGCTGTTTCGCTTTCGCCGTAACGTCTCCTCGTTTGCAGTGATTCATTAGAGTTAGTAAGCGCACAGGCGGATCCTCCTTCGCCAAGGCTACGGCGGACAGGTCGCCTGCGCCACCCATGAACAAGGTGTCGTGGTTCATGGGGGCTCGATTTGATAGCATGGACGCTTCGAGGTCGAACATGCGCATTATTCCAGTAATACTTTTTTCAATCGCCGCATTCGCTGCGGACAAAGATTTCAATGGCCGGTGGGACATTTCGGCCAACACCAAACCACGGCCGAGGGCCTGGTGGATGGAGCTCAAAGACGTCGGCACGCCGAATCCATCGGGCAAGTTCGTCAGCGCCTACGCCGGCGATATGAACAATATCGATAGCATCAGCGTCGATAAGGGCGAACTGAAGTTGATCTTCAAGCGCCCGAATCGCGGCAAGAAGCCGGGTGCACTGCCGGACATGATCTACACGGCGCACCTGGTGAAAGGCAAGCTTGTCGGCTCGTTCATGATAGACGGGCAGAAGACTCCGCCTATCGAATGGACGGGCGTGCGCGCGCCGGTGATCAAAGACAAAGACGACAGGTCGTGGAAAGAGGGCACGCCGATTCAGCTGTTTAACGGCAAGGATCTCAGCGGTTGGAAAGGGCTGGTGCCTGAGGCGGAGGTGAAGTGGACGGTGTCGGATGGGATCCTGCGCAATGCGCCGCCCACCACAGACATCGTCTCCGAACAGAGCTTCTGGAATTTCAAACTGCACACCGATTTCCGCATCGTCGAAAAGTCGAACAGCGGCATCGGGCTACGCGGGCGGTATGAGATTCAGATCTTCGATGACTTCGGCAAGCCGCCGGGGACGCACGGCGCGGCTGCGCTGTACGCGCGCATTGCTCCGTCTGTGAACGCGAGCAAGCCGGCGGGCGAATGGCAGAGCTACGACATTCGATTGGTGGGGCGCACGCTGACCGTTGTGCATAACGGCACGAAGGTGCTGGATAAGGTCGAGATCGAAGGATTGACGGCAATCGCCATCAACTCAGACGAAGCCAAGCCGGGGCCGTTCATCGTGCAGGGCGACCACAGCAATGTAGAGATCAAAAGCTTCGTGGTGACGCCGCTGACTAAATAGCGGGGCTACTTGATTGGCGTGCCTTCGCGAAGTTCGTCGCTGCCGCGCTTCACAATTTTGTCGTTGGCGGTGAGGTCGCCGAACACTTCGACCAGGTCGCCTGCGGGCGCGCCTTTCTTTACGGGGACCCACTCTGCTTTGCCGTCTTTCACGCGAATGACGAACACTTTTTCAGTGGTCGTTACGATGCTTGTCGGCGGCACCAACAACGAGATACGCGGCTTCTTTACTGGCCATGTCGCTTCGGCGAACATGCCGGGGGCGAGCGCGCCGTTGGCGTTCTTCACGTCGAGTTCAACGGGCATGGTGCGCGTCTTCTGATCGATCACGCGTGGGATGCGGACGATGGTTCCGACTGCCGATTTGTCGGCGGCGGTGAATGGGACTACTGCGCCGCGAATGATGCCGGAGACTTCGGATTCAGGTACGGGAACGACGAGACGAAGCGTGGAAACCTGTTCGATGCGCAACAGCGGCATGTTGCCGCCGGGGCCTGCGAGTGCGCCGGGATGCACCATACGTTCGGTGACGATGCCATCGAACGGCGCGGTCACCTGCAGATAGGCCTGCATGTCTTTGATCACGCCCTGCGAAGCGCGCGCGGCCTTCGCGGCACTGGCCAAAGCGGCGATGGCGCCCTTGGCTGCGTCTACTGCCTTGCCGGCTTGCACCACTTCGTTCTGCGCGATCACGCCTGGCGTGGCTGACGCTTCCTTCAGCTTTTCATAGGTGCTTTGTACCGCGGCGAGCTTCGCTTCGGCTTCGGCGCGATTGCTCTCAATCGCCACGGCCTTCGCTTCGGACTCAGCCAACTGCGCGGCCATTTCCGGTGCCGAGAGTTGAACCAACAACTGGCCCTTGGTGACCATGCTGCCGCGGTCGACTTCCACTTTTTCCACGAAGCCCTGCACGCGCGCATGCAGCACTACGGACTGGTACGGCAGCAACTCCGCGGGCAGTTTCAACTTGCGTTCCAGGTTTTTTGAGACGACGTTCGCCGTTTCCTGGGCTGGCAGCGCCGCGGCGGAAATCAGAATCAGGGCTAGTTTAAGTCCGTTCATAGTATTCACTCGTAGGATCGTTCGGATCAAGAGAACTTGAAGAGCCTTTGCCCTTCGTTTGCAGCACTGCGTAGAAAGATGGCAGCACGGTCAGCGTGGCGATGGTGGCGAAGATGAGGCCGCCGATCACCGCGCGGCCGAGCGGAGCGGTTTGCGCTTCGCCCATCGCAATCGGAATCATGCCGGCGATCATCGCGGTGGCGGTCATTAGAATCGCGCGCAGACGGCCGCGGCCGCCTTCGAGCGCAGCATCTAAAACCGTCGCGCCGCTCTTGCGGCTCATCTCAGCGAAGGTGACAAGCAGAATCGAGTTGGCGACGGCGATGCCGACTGCCATGATCGCGCCCATGAACGACTGCACGTTGAGCGTAGAGCCGGTGGACATCAGTGCAATGATTACGCCGCAGATTACGGCAGGCACGGTCATGATGACGGCGATGGCCATGCGCAGCGATTGGAAGTTTGCGGTCAGCAGCAGGAAGATCACGCCGATGGCGAGCAGCATGCCGGTTTGCAGGCCGCTTTGCGTTTCGTTCAGCGGTGGGATTTGTCCGCGCACGTTTACTGTTACGCCGGCGGCCGGCTTGCCTGCGCGATCGATCGCCTTTCTGATTTCGCCGGCCACAACACCGAGCGGCTTGCCGTGGATGTTCGCGGTGAGGCTGATGACGCGCTGCATGTTGTAGCGCTCCACCACGCCCATGGTTGTGCCGTTCTTGATGGTGGCCACGTCGCCCAGCAACGGACGCGCTTCGCCGTAATTCATCACCGGCAAATTGTTCAGATCTTCAGCCGAGGCGATGCGATGTTGCGGAATTTCCACTTGGATCTGGAAGGCGTTGCCGCTGACCGGATCGCGCCAGTAGTTGGCTTCGACGAAGCGGCTGGACGTAGTCGCGGCGACCAATGATTTCGCCACGTTCGACATAGTGAGGCCGTAGTTGCCAGCCAGTTGGCGGTCGATGGTGACTTCCATCGTCGGATAGTCGAGCGCCTGTCCATATTGCAGATCGCGCAGTTCGGGAATCTTCTTCAGCTCCGCCAGAACCTTTGCTGCGTGCGCGCGATTTGCGGGCAACGCTGGACCTTGCACTGCCACTTCAATCGGAGTGGGAGATCCGAAGCTCATCACGTTGCTGATGATGTCGCCGGCTTCGAATGAGATCAGAGTGGTGGGCATCTCCTCTTTGAACTTGGCGCGGAGCCGTTCTTTCAACTCTTCGCCGCGCAGCGTGGCGGAAGGTTTCAGAGACACGAGCATGACTGCTTCGTGCGGTCCGCTGGTCCACAGATAGATGGTGTTGATGGGATAGCTGGCCGGCTGCACGCCGATGAACGACGACGAGATGTCCACGTTCGCCGCGCCCACTTCTCGATTGATAATTTCGAGTGCCTTCAGTTCCAACAGTTCGGTGCGTTCGATGCGCGTGCCGCTGGGCGCTCGCAATCGCAATTGGAATTGGCCTGCGTCAACAGTGGGAAAAATCTCCGTGCCAAGCTTGGGGAACATCAGGTAGATGAAGGCTCCGCTGGTGATTAAATAGAGAGCCACCAGGGGCCAACGCAGCTTCAGCACGATGGAAAGGTATCCGCTGTACAGCTTCTTCAGGAATCCGTCGTCTTCCACGTGCGAGCCTTTGCGCATTAGCCAGGTGGAAAGAATCGGCACTAGCGTGCTGGAAAGAAGATACGACGAAATCATTGCCGTGCCTACGGCCAGGGACAGCGGCACAAACAGCTGCCTGCTCACGCCGGTCATGAAGAACGACGGCACGAACACGGCAAGAATGCAGAGCATGGCGAGCAGGCGGGGGACCGCGGTTTTCTGGCACGCTTCCAATACGGCATGAGCGCGGCTTTTTGCGGCGCCCATGTGGGTGTGGATGTTTTCGATTTCGACGGTCGCTTCGTCAACCAGCACCCCCACGGCGAGTGCCAGTCCTCCCAGGGTCATGATGTTGATGGTCTGGCCCAAGGCCCACAGCATCACCACTGCCGAGAGCAGAGCGAAGGGAATCGTGGTCATCACGATGAGCGCGCTGCGCCAGTCGCGCAGGAACAGCAGAACCATTAAGCCGGTTAGCAACGCGCCGAGCATGCCTTCGTTGGTGAGGCTCTTCAGTGCGTCGACAACTACGCGGGTCTGGTCAAACTCAAGGCGAATATCGACGTCATCGGGGCAGACCTTCTTCATCGCGGGGATCGCATCTTTCACACGTTGAATGACAGCGAGCGTGGACGCGTCGGAACGCTTAGTGACCTGCATGTAGACGGTGCGCTTGCCGTTGACGTGGGCATAGCCGGTGACGATGTCGGTGCCGTTTTCCACGGTCGCGATGTCGCGCAGGTAGACGGCTGGATTCTGTCCGGGACGCACGGGCGCTTCGAGAATCTCAGGAAGGTTGCCGCCCAATACTGCGTTGTTGGTGGCGATGCGCGTGAGGTCTCCGGTACGCACGTTGCCCGATGGCATCACAACGCTGGCCTTGTTCACGGCGATGATCGCCTCTTCCGGCGAGATGCGATACTGGCGCAGCTTGTCAGGATTCAAGCGCACAACGATGGTTCGCTGGTTGCCGCCAAAGGGCGGGGGCGCGGATACGCCTTGCAGCGTGGCGAAGATGGGGCGCACGCGGTTGATGGCGATGTCCTGCATTTCATTCGCGGGCCTGTTGGGGCTGCTGAAAATCAACTGGCCGACGGGGACGCTGCCGGCGTCGAAGCGCGTGATGAATGGTGGCACGGCGCCGGGTGGCATGAAGGCGCGGGCTCGGTTGACGTAGCCGACCACCTGGGCCATGGCGTTGGCCATGTCCGTGCCGGGGTGGAACTTCAACTTCATGAGTGCGGCACCCTGGATGTTTTTCGATTCGACGTGCTCAATGCCCAGAATGTAGAGGAAGTGGTACTCGTAGTAGTACGTCATGAACCCTTCCATTTGCGCCGGGTCCATGCCGCCGTAGGGTTGCGCTACGTAAACTTCGGGCGCTCCCATGTCGGGAAAAATATCCACGGGCATGCGTTGCACCGCCAGATAAGCGCTGAGCGCGACTGCCAGAACCGCCACCAGCATGGTGACGGGCCTGCGCATCGCGGCTAAAACTAGCCACATGAAAAGCTCCTTACTTTGCGTTCTTCAAGAAAGGCTCCAGGTCGCCCTGAGCCGCGGCGACAGCCAGCATCGCGCGCCACACGTTCAATCTTGCTAATGATTCGTCGATCTCGCTCTGCGCGAGCAGGCGCTGCGCTTCGGCTGTTTCGACAATAGTCCCGAGTCCTGCTTTGTAGCGCGCGTTGGCCTGCTCCACGCTGTCTCGGGCGGCCTTCAACTGCGTGGGCAGATTGGCCAGCACGCGCCGAGCGCCATCGAGTGTGGCCCGCGCGTATTCCACGCGCGTGTTCAGTTCGAGCATCATCTGGTCGTAGCGTGCCTGCTCCGTGCGCTCATGCGATTGTTCAATCTGCTTGCGTGTTTTGAGCGCGTAGAAGTCCATCACTGGAAACGTTACGGTTAAGCCGAGGGCCCAGTTTTGAATGTTGGGGCCGAAGCCGGAGAAGGCTCCGCCGGTTGTGCCATTGACGTTTGCGCCAGTGCCGCGGGCGTAGAGTGCACCCTGCGAATTGAATTTCGGGTAGTAGGTTTTGTCGAGCGCCCGCTCTTTTGCTTTCACTTCATCGATGGCGAGGGTCTGCTCCTTCGCGGCCGGGTGATTCATCACGCCCATGGGCGCGACGTCCATGGTGGGAGGAGGGCTGAGCAGTTGCCCGCGGTCGACTGTGAGTTGCGTGGCGGGAATACCGATCCACTGGGAGAGGCCGATCTTAGCCGTCGCCACTGCCTGTTCGGCCTGGATCAGTTGCGTGGTGGCCATGGAGGCTTCCGCATCGGCGCGCGACAGATCGGCACCGGGCCGCAGTTCCGCTCTCACCAGCGCGCCGACCATGGTTTGAATCGACTTTGCGCGCTGGCCTGCGGCTTTCGCAACATTCACCACCTGTTCGGTGGCCAGTAAGGTGAGGAATGCATCCGCTGCGGCTGCGCCTGCTTCGAAACGGTTCCTTGCCACGGCGGCGGTGGCGCGATTGCGTGCGGCTTCGGCGGTTTCCACATTGGCCTTGCGCAGGCCGAAATCAAAGGGCTCCCAGGAGACCAAGCCGCCCACGGCGCTGCCCCAGACATTGGTGAGATTGTTGGTGCCAAGCACGGGGCCGGAGATCGATGGGATGGTGGATTGCGGCAGCATCAGTCCGGTGACGTTGTTGCGCGTGGCGCGGTTGATTTGGGCGAGGAAGTCGACCCGCGGCAGGTAAGCGGTGCGGGCCAGTTGAATGCCCGATGCGGCGGCGCCCTGTTGTTCCAGCGAGACGCGAATAGAGGGATAGATTTGCGATGCCTTCTCTACCGCCTGCGAGATGCTGACTTGCGCGTTTGCAGTGCCGCAGATGGCCAGGACGATCGATGAGACTTCTATGAAACGGATTGCATGATTTGTTCGCACTTGGCTATTTGCCTTCCACCAGTTCTCGGAACAGTTCGCCTACTTTACTCTTTGCCAGGACCAGGGCTATTCGCCCCGCGGCCGTTGCCCGATACACTTTCCGCAGCGACTTTCCATTGCGGATCTCTTTCGACCGCAGGTAGCCTTTCTTTTCCAAGCCATGCAGGATGGGATACAGGCTGCCCGGACTGATACGATATCCGTGGCGGGCCAGTTCCTCGATCATTCCCAAGCCGAAGATCGGCTCTTCTACCGCATGGTGGAGAACGTGGAGCCGGATCAACCCCGAATACAATTCCCGGTCCACGACGAAAACATTTCTATCGGATTTCGTTTTCGACATTCGTTAACGAAACGGTATCATAGCGAGGCGTCGGGAGGCAATGGGGCGGAAAATAGCTCCGACAGCGGTGTGTCGAAGGGGACAGCCCGCACTGTCAGCAAGGGACAGCGCGGGCTGTCCCCAGAGGTGGGCGGTTACAGCAGTTTGGCGAGGGCGGCGAGGGCGGCGGTTTCGGCGCGGAGGATTCTGGGGCCCAGGCTGATGCGTGTCCATTGCGCGGCGAGGATTGTTTCGCGTTCGTGATCGGCCCAGCCGCCTTCCGGTCCCAGCAGAATGAGCGTCGAGCCAGCATGCGGACTCATCGGCCCGCCGCCTGCAACCTCGTCGAGGAAGAGGCGCTGATCGGCTTCCAGCTTCAATGCCTCAGGTAAGCGCACCGGCAAATCAACCGTGGGCAACAACGGCCGGCGTGACTGCTGGCACGACTCCAGCACAATGCGACGCCAGCGTTCGATGCGTTTTTGTGCCGCGCGGTCGAGGCCATGTTCGCTGCGCTCGGCGATCACCGGAGTGACGTGCGTCGCGCCCAATTCGGTGGCCTTTTCGAGCATCCATTCGAAGTGATCGAACTTGAACAGCGCGGGCAACAGGTGCACCGCGGGGCCTTGATCGGGCCATGGCAACTTTTCCAGCGTGCGGAATATCACCAGGTCTTTGCGTGCCTGGGCGACCTCCGCCATGTACAGCGAGTTGTTGTCCGAGATCTCATAGCGCTGCCCTGCTTCCACGCGCAACACGCGTGTCAGGTGCTTCGCTTCTTCGCCGTGCAGCTCGGCTTCGCCGCGCCGCACTTCATCCACAAAAAAAAGTCGTCTGGCCATGTACGATAATGTAGCTTCACTATGATCGCTCATTTACGGGGTACGATTCTTGAAAAACATCCGAACCAGGTGATTGTGGAGGCGGGCGGCGTGGGTTACGACGTCACCATTCCTGTTTCCACCTTCACCGTTCTGCCTGACGTGAAGGCCGAAGTGCGGCTGCGCATCCACACGCAGGTGCGCGAAGACGCCATCGCGCTGTTTGGCTTCTTCACCATCGAAGAGAAGCTGGTCTTCGAAAAATTGATTTCGGTGAGCGGCATCGGGCCGAAGCTGGCAATTGCGGTGATTTCGGGCTTGCCGGTCGATCGACTGGTTGGCGCTATTCGCGGGGGCGATTTGAACAGCCTGACCAAAATCCCCGGTGTGGGCAAGAAGACCGCCGAGCGCATGATTCTGGAGCTGCGCGACAAACTCGACGGGATTGCCGGTTCGGCCTCGTCGCCGAGCGAATTCCCGCGCGAAACGGCCGCCTCCGCGTTGGAGCAGGACGTTGTTTCCGCGCTGCTCAACCTTGGCTGCACGCGTCCATCGGCTGAAGCGGCGGTGAAAAAGGCCCGCTCGCTGGGCGTGCCCGAGGAGTTCGAATTGTTGTTCCGCAAGTCGCTTGAGCTAGTACGATAGAGAAGGATGCGCGAACATCAGATCATTTCCGGTGCCGCCGAAGACGGCGAGCGCCAACTGGAAGCCGCCTTGCGCCCACAGCGGCTGGCCGATTTCACGGGCCAGGCGAAGCTCAAGGAGAACCTGTCGATTGCGATTGAGGCGGCCAAGCGGCGCGGCGAAGCGCTGGACCACGTGTTGCTGTACGGCCCTCCGGGCCTGGGCAAAACAACGCTGGCCAACATTGTAGCCACCGAACTGGAAGCCGGCTTTGAGCAAACCTCCGCGCCCATTCTGCAAAAGAAGCTCGATCTGACCGGCGTCCTCAGCAACATTCGACCGCGGCAGGTCTTCTTCATTGACGAGATTCATCGCCTGTTGCCTGACGTGGAAGAGATGCTTTATTCGGCGCTGGAGGATTTTCGCGTCGACATTTTGATCGGCACGGGGCCGGGCGCGCGTACGCATTCGCTGACGGTGCCGCGGTTCACGGCGGTCGGCGCGACTACCCGGCAGGGCTTGGTGAGCGCGCCGTTGCGTGGACGTTTCGGTCTGGTGCTGCGGCTGAATCCGTACGATGTGAACGATCTGAAACGCATTGTGCAGCGCTCGGCGAAGTTGTTGGAGGTGCCGATTGACGACGATGCTTCGGCGGAAGTTGCCCGTCGCAGCCGCGGTACACCGCGCATCGCCAATCGCCTGCTACGGCGAGTGCGCGATTATTCTCAGGTGCGCGCCGATGGCCACATCGATCAGAAGATCGCCGTCACGGCGCTTGATTTGTTAGAGGTCGATCCGTTTGGCCTGGATGAGATCGATCAAAAGATCATGATGACGATCCTGGAAAAATACAACGGCGGACCTGTCGGCATCAGCACCATTGCGGCCTCCATTGATGAAGAAGCGGCCACCATCGAAGAGGTCTATGAACCTTATCTGATGCAGCTCGGATTTCTCGATCGCACGCGTCAGGGCCGAATGGCGACGCCTCGCGCGTTTGAATACTTCGGCGTGAAGCCGCGCACATTCGGGTCGCCGCAGAACAGCCTGTTCGAATGAAACGCGTTTATCTAGGCCTCGGTTCGAATCTTGGCGATCGCGCAGATATGCTGCGGCAGGCGCGGGAAAAACTAACGGCATCGGGAATTGTGGTTCTGCGCGAATCGTCGTTGTATGAGACCGAACCACAGGACGTCGCCGATCAGCCGTGGTTTCTCAACCAGGTTGTGGAAGCGGAGACCGGCCTTTTTCCAATGCAGTTGATTGCGCGCGTGCTGCAGATTGAGCGATTACTGGGGCGGAAGCGGGGCATCGACAAAGGTCCCCGAGTGATCGATATCGACGTGCTGCTCTACCACCGTTTTGTGATCGAAAGCCGGGCGTTGATGGTGCCGCATCCGCGCATGCAGGACCGGCGCTTCGTACTGGCGCCGATGGCCGAACTTGCGCCAACGCTGCGGCATCCTGTGCTGAAGAAATCTATGCGCGAGTTGCTGGATCGTGTGAAGGGGCAGTCGATCCGGATGTTCAATCCCGCTTCATGACGGTGGCGCGATCGGCGGCCGACATCTTTTCCGCGGCGTAACGCACCATTAGCCTGGGCATGCGATCGAGCCTTGGAATGAGGAACTGCATGCACTCCTGCGGGCTTTGGGGATAGGCCTCCTTCAAGAGCCAGCCGACGCCCTTTTGGACCATTTCATCGGCATCATCCAGCAGCAGGTCCGCGATTTCGAATACGAAGTCCAGGTTGCGGCCGAATTTCGCTTCGTGAATGAGCGTGACGGCAGCAGCGCGGCGCTTCCAACGGTTTTTTGACTTGGTCCACTTGGCGAGGGGTTTTAGCAGCGAGGGATCGTTGGCGACGCAGGCGGCGACCATGGTTGGGGCGAGGGCATCGCATTGGGCCCAGTTGCTGACATAGGAATCGATCCAGGATTCAAAGAGTTGGAATTCGGTTTTGCCGCATTGCTTCTTGAAGCGCTGGTAGACGTAGCAGGCCATCTGGCCGTCTTCGTGCTTGCCATCGCGCCAGAGGGCCGTGCAGAGCGCGTTTCGTTCGCTGGCGGCCCACTTGCGTATGGCTTGGAAGACCTCTTTGGCGATCTGTTTTTGATCCGTGGCGGAGATGCCGCGCGGGTCCACTGGTTCCTTGAAAAAGCGCTTCATTACGGCAATGCGTTCCGGGGTGGCGGCTGCGTCCATGCGGGCGCGAATTTGTTCTGCGGTCATACAAGTAATGCTACATTGTGGAGAATGTTTCTGTGTATAGCGATGCTGCTTGCCGCGGATGCGCAGCCTTTTTTCCAACGCGGCGTGAATTTCACGGCTGAGCGGCCTGACAACTATTCGAGCGAAGGCGCGCAGAAGAGGTTGGCCGCCTTGACTGAACATGGCGTGAACGCGGTGGCCTTTGTGCCATATGGTTTCTCTCGCGCTGGCGAGCCTTCCGTGCGACTGGGCGGGGAGCGGAGCATGGAACGCGATTCCTCCATCGTGCAACTCGCCGCCGTTGCGCACCGCAACCGGATGAAGGTGATGCTGAAGCCGCAGGTGTGGAGCGGCAGGCTGGGGCCGAGCGAGTTGGATTACGCTTCGGCGGAGGATCGCAAGAAGTGGTTCGCTTCGTACCGCGAATTTATCGGCCACTATGCGGAACTGGCCCAGAATATCCACGCCGATCTGTTCTGCGTCGGCGTGGAGTTCGTTAAGCTCAACAAGCATGAGGCGGAATGGCGCTCGGTGATTGCGCATGTGCGCAAATACTATTCCGGTCCGTTGACCTATGCGGCGAATTTCGGGCCGGAATTTGAGACTACGAGATTCTGGGATGCGTTGGACTACATCGGCTTGAATAATTATTATCCGTTGCCTGCATCGGATGCTGTCAACCGAGTGGAGACCGTGCAGAAGCGATTTCGCAAGCCTGTGATTTTCCCGGAAGCGGGCTATGCGAGTTTGGTGGATGCTGGTAAGAAGCCATGGGACGACACTCGGCGGCAGATCTCATTGGAAGAACAAAAGCGATGCTACGAGGCGTTGCTTGAAGCGTTTTATCGCAAGCCGTGGTTTCAGGGAATGTATGTTTGGAAGATCGGTAGCAATGGGTTTGGTGGGAGTGCGGATGGCTCGCACACGCCATGGCGGAAGCCCGCCATGGACGTGTTGAAACGGTGGTATTTGGACGGTGGGCGCTAGGAAAATAACAGCGGAAGGCCGAGTACCACTCGGCCGCAGAATGCCATTCTGCCCCACATCAGCGCTGGCGGAAGCCGAACAGCCGGCGTTTTTTGATGATGTCGATGGCTTGAGGCGGCACCAGTGTCTCCCACGAAGCATCTCCGTTCTGGATTTTTGCCAGGACGTCGCTGGGACGGATGTGGAGTTGATCGGCGCGGTAGTCAGTGATGTCGCGGAGGTAGCCGTTCTCCAGGAAATGCTTATAGACGTTCTTCATTTCCGGGTCGCAAACGAACGACGAGGCGGTTTCCAACTCGCCTTCGCGTGATCCCTTGGCTGGATAGACGAACACCGAGACATCCTTCTGGAACAACCGCGACAACCCTTCGAGCATGCCGCCTTCGAGCGAGTCGTAGTAGCTGATGTCGAACACTTCGCGCAAGGTTGGGAAGCCCATCAGCATCACGATCCACTCCCTGGTGTACTTACGCAGGCAACTGGCCACCAGATCGAAGCGCGTGTAGTCGGAGATCATCACCATCTGGCCGAGCGAGGCTAAGGTGTCGGCACGGGCGAGAAAATCTTCGCGGTCTACTTCCTGGCCGGTCATCAGATTGTTCAAGGTCATCTCCACCACGGTGACGGGGTCGCCTTTTTTCGTGCTGTCCTTGGCTATCTGCCCGAGCGCGCCGTCAATCATATTCATGGTGATGTTGGTCACCGGGCGGAATGCGCCGCGCTCCAGAATCACCGGCTTGCCGCCGAGGATTTCCGAAGGCTGCACCACTTCGCCTTCGGCCGTAAACATCGCCGCGTGGGTCAGGCCTTTTTCCACCAGCAACAGCGCCATCAGCCGATTTTCCACACCGGCAAACGCGGGGCCGGAAAACTTGATGAGATCCACTTCTATCTGATGACGGCGCAGACCGTCTGTGAGAGACCGCACCAATCGTGAAGGATCGTTGTTGTAGTAGAACGCGCCGTAAATCAGGTTCACGCCAAGGATTCCGAGTGCGTCCTGTTCACCGGTCGTCACTGAATCGAGCAGTTGAACGTGCAATAGAATCTGCGAAGGCGTATGTTTCGGGTGGGCCTGGAAGCGAATGCCGAGCCAGCCGTGGCCGCCGGTGTTTGAGCCGCGGCGGCCATGCGTGGCCACCGTATCGGCGAAGACGAAGAAGCAATCCTTGTCGCCGCGCGTCTGATCGAGGCGCTGCACCAGCAGCGGGTATTCGTGATCTAGCATCGCTTCGATGCGCGCCCGGCTCACATAGTGCGATGTTGCGCCATAGATTTCATCGCTCACAACCGTGTCGTACGCGGACATCGATTTCGCAACCGTTGCGGCGGCTTTTCCCACCTGGAAGAACCAGCGAACGACTTCCTGTCCCGCTCCGATTTCCGCGAAAGTGCCGAACTTGCCGGCATCCAAGTTAATTTGTAGTGCTTTCTGATGGGTGGTTAAATTTTCGATTACCATGTCTCTTTTTTCTCATCGACCGCCGCGGGTTGATTCAAGCGTTCAATCTTGACCTTCGCAATGCGGTTCTTATCCATTTCAAGAATCGTGAACTTCCGGTCGGCGTAGGTAATCACCGTGCCGGAGCGGGGAATATACCCAAGCCGGAAGAGGAGGAATCCGGCCAATGTTTCGAAGCCTGCCTCTATCGGCAGCTCGACTCCATATTGGGTCTCCAGGTCGCGGATGTTCATGGATCCTTCCAGCTCAAGCAGCGGCGCTTCCTTGCCGGGCAGCGCGCGGCGCACGTCGTGCTCGTCTTCGATTTCGCCAAACACCTGTTCCAAGGCATCTTCCAACGTCACCAGACCGTTGATTGTGCCGAACTCATCCACTACCAACGCCATGTGCGAGTGGCTCTGCAAAAACTCCTCGATCAGTTCGGTGAGGGCTTTGGTTTCCGGCACCACCATCGCTTTGCGCAAATGCCGCCGCAGGCGAAACGGCGCCACGGCTTTGCGTGTTTCATTGGCCGCGCGGCGCTCCATCCACACACGGACCAGGTCCTTAAAATGAATGATGCCGATGATCTGTTCCGGCGAGCCGTCATAAACAGGCAAGCGCGAAAACTGGTGCTCGTCCATCAGCCGCAAAATATGATCGAGCGTGCCGTTTGCCGACACCGATACAATCTGGCTGCGTGGCACCATGATCTGCCGCGCGGAATGGTCTTTCAATTCCAGCAGGCGGCTGATCGCCAGTTCTTCAAAGTCTTCCAGGTGGCCCGCGGTGCGGCTGGAACTCACCACGAATTTCAACTCTTCCACGGAGTGTCCGCCGGCATGGCCCTCCGATTTCAGGCCGAGCATGCGTGAGATGGCAGCCGCGGAACGCTCCACCACAATCACAAACGGCGATGAGATCTTGTAGAAGACCAGCAGCGCCGGCGCCACAACTACTGCCAGCCTGTCTGCTTTTTCCAGCGCCAGATTCTTCGGCAGCACTTCGCCCAACACAACGTGGGCATAGCTCATGGCGAGGAATGCAGCACCAAAACACAAACCGTGCAGCAACGCCTGGGTCGATGGCGTCATTGCCGGTTGCAGTAGCGCGGAGAAAATTCCATAGAACGTATCCTCGCCGGCCCAGCCCAGACCCAGGCTGGCCAATGTGACGCCCACCTGTGTCACCGAAAGCAAGCGGCCCGGGTTCGAGAGCAGATTCAGTGCTACCTGCGCGCCCGTATTGCCCTCGTCCGCTAACGAGCGCAGCTTGGACTTACGCACGGATACGAGCGCAACTTCGGCTGCCGCGAAAAAGCCGTTTAGTCCTAATACCAGGGCGATGACAAACAGCCTGTATCCGAAATAACTTTCTTCCATTAAGGTGAATATTCCATTTTCGCACATGGGGTAGGCGAAGAACGAACAAGCTAATGCCCTGTTTCCGGTACAATTTTTATAGTGCTGCTGCAACGAATCCTTAAATTCATCAACTACCTGATTGGTCTTGTCTTGATCGTCGCGTTGTTAGCCGTCTATTGGTACGCCTGGAGGCCGCTGCCGCAGACGTCGGGAACTGTTGAGCTCCCTGTCAATCAATCCGCAAAGATTGCTCGCGATGCGTTGGGTGTTCCCCATATTGAAGCGAACAGCGTGGAAGACGCCATGTTCCTGCAGGGGTTTGTTACCGCGCAGGACAGGTTATGGCAGATGGACGCTGCGCGCCGCCTGGCATCCGGCGAGCTTTCAGAGATTGCAGGCGCGGCCACGTTGGAGACTGACCGCGACGCACGCCGCGCACGGCTGCGCCGCATTGCCGAACAACAGGCGCGCAGCCTGATTCCAGAGGAACGTAACCTGCTTGCCGCCTATGCGCGCGGGGTGAATCACTTTATCGAAGCGAACCGCTCAAATCTGCCCGTGGAATTCACGCTGCTCAGCTATCAACCGCGCCCGTGGTCGATTGTGGATACTTTGGCGATCGGGCTTCAGATGAATCGCATGCTATCGGAATCATGGAAAGACGAGATTCTGAAGGCCTCTATGCTCAACGGCGGCGACGCGGCGAAAGTGAATACGCTGTTTCCATACCGCAGCGGTGGCGAAGCGCAGCCGGGGTCCAATGCCTGGGCAATTTCCGGCGCGCGCACAGCGAGCGGCAAGCCGATTCTCGCCAACGATCCGCATCTGGAATGGGGTATTCCCTCAACGTGGTATCAGGTGCAATTGAAGGCGCCAGGGCTCAACGCTTCAGGCGTATCGATTCCTGGCGTGCCTTGCGTCATCATCGGCCACAACGAGCATATTGCCTGGGGGATGACGAATCTGCACTTCGATGTGCAGGACTTGTACATCGAGCGCATCGATATGCAATCGGGCCGTTACGTTTTCAAGAATCAGCTGCAGCAGGCCGTGGGCGAGCGCGAAATCATTGTGGTGAAAGACGCACCCCTCCATCAATTCGTCACCTGGGTGACAGGCCACGGTCCGGTAACGCTCAGCGAAGAAGGGAAGAACCTTTCCCTGCGCTGGGCCGCCGCAGAGCCCTTGCCGTTCCGCTTCATCTTCGGCGATTTGAACCGCGCCGCCAACTTTGAGGAGTTTACGCGCACGCTGGAAAATTTCCCTGGCCCCGGGCAGAACTTTGTCTATGCCGATCGCGATGGCAATATCGGATACCAAGCTGCGGGACGGTTTCCCATTCGACGTAATTACAACGGGGACGTTCCGGTCGATGGCTCGAGCGGGCAGTTTGAGTGGGATGGATTGATCCCGTTTGCGGAGTTGCCGCGGGCATACAATCCGCCATCGGGTATGATTGTCACGGCGAATCAAAACCCGTTTCCGAAAGAATATAAGCATTCAGTGAGCGGCCGATTCACGTCGCACTATCGCGAGCGCCAGATTGAGTCGCTATTGAACGCGAAGCCCAAGGGCGCAAAGGTCGACGATATGCTGCGCATTCAAGCCGACGTGTATTCGCCGCTCCTGCATTTCATCGCGGGCGAAGCCGTGAGGATGGTTGACCGCCGCAAGCCGCCCAGCCCTTCGATCAAAGAAGCCGCGGAGGTGCTTCGCGCATGGAACGGCCAGGCAGTGCCAGGGCAGGCCGGACCGCTGCTGGCCACGCTTTTGTACCGCCACATACGCAAGGCGATTGCCGAAAGAGCCTCGCCGGGGAAGGGCTTGACGTATGAACCGGAGATGGCCTCCGCGGTGGTTGAGAAACTGTTGCGGGAGCGATCGAAAGAGTGGTTTGCCGATTGGGACAATATGCTGCTGCAGTCATTCATGGACGCACTGGACGAGGGGAAGCGGGCACAAGGCAACGATTCGAAGAAGTGGGACTATGGGAAGCATTTTCAGCTCACGTTTGTCAATCCCATTCTTGGCCGGGTGCCTTACATTGGACAATATTTCAATGTTGGGCCTGTAGCGATGAGCGGATCCTCCTCGAGCGTGAAGCAGAGCACGGTTCGGTTGGGCCCTTCCATGCGCATGGTGGTGGATCTGGGGGATCTGGATGCATCGGTGCAGAACATTACTTTCGGCCAGTCGGGAGCTTATCTTTCGCCAAATTACAAAGACCAATGGGATGCTTACTTTGCCGGGCGGAGCTTCCCCATGCAATTTGCAAACATTTCTGCTAAAAATGTTTTGACGGTCTTGCCCCGGAAGATCGCACAAGCTAAGCCGTGAAACGCATTATCGTAATCTCGGGTCCGCCGTGTTCGGGCAAATCGACGCTTGGAGCGAAGCTATCCGCTACCCGTTCCATTCCGCATCTGGAACTGGACGCAATCCGTGCGCGCATTCTGCCCAACGCACGTTTCACGCGCGAGGATCATATGACGGCCCACCGCACGATGCATCTGGTGGCCGAGGTGTTCCTTGATCTCGATATGAATGTGATCGTCAGCGCCGCCTACGATGACGTGCAGGAGCGGCGAGACCTGGAAGAGATGGCCGTGCGATTGGAAGCGTCGCTGTTTTTGATCGAGTGCCGCGTCACCCCTCAGGCGGCCATTCTGCGCAACGCCCGCCGCCGCGATCGGGATCCGGATCATCTGCTGCCCGATGAGAGCGTGCTTGCGCTGGTGAATGCATTTCCTTACTACGGCCGCGGCCTGGTGGTGGATAGCACAGAGCCGCTGGCGGACTGCATGGATGAGATCGATCAATATCTGAAGATCTCTAAGCCGCTGGTGCTGGGTAAGTGGAGCGCGGGGATCCCGCTGCCGCTTCCCGTCCTGGTGAGAGAGCCGGAGCAGGCACAGACCGAGGTTGCGGCGACCGTTGTTTCCATTAATAAGCGACGCCAGGTTTAGCAAGAATTTGTATGAAGCCATGTTTGTACGAATCCGGCAAACCATACTAAACTATCTATATAGAGATTTAGGTCATCGGTTTGCAATCCACTCCACAAGAACTTCTCCGCTGGGCGATCGAAGAGTTTGGCCACTCGTTCGCCGTTACTACGAGCTTTCAAAAAGAAGGCATGGTCATTGTTGATATGGCTGCGCGCATCGACGCAAAGGTTCGCGTCATCACTCTCGATACGGGCCGCCTTCCTGACGAAACGTACGCGATGATGGAGACCGTTCGCGAACGCTATGGCATTCGCGTGGAAGCGGTGACGCCGAAGAATCCCGAAGTGGAAGCGATGACGCTACTGCACGGCCCCAATCTTTTCTATCGCGAAGATTCGTTGCGCAAGCTGTGCTGCGAGATCCGCAAAATCCGTCCGATGAACTCGCTGCTTGACGGACTGAAAGCGTGGGCTGTCGGCTTGCGACGTTCGCAATCGGATTCGCGCGCGGAGGTAGAAGAGAAGCAGCAGGTCGGCGAGCGCTTCAAACTTAGTCCGCTGGCTGCATGGACGCGCGAACAGGTCGAGGAGTATACGGCAGCGAACCATGTGCCGGTCCATCCGCTGTATGCGAGGGGTTACAGCAGCATCGGGTGCGGACCGTGCACTCGTGCTGTGAAAGCAGGCGAAGACGAGCGTGCCGGCCGATGGTGGTGGGAACAGGATGTGGACAAAGAGTGCGGGCTGCACGTAACACCCGATGGCCGTATGCGGCGCGCGCTGGATGTTCTGCTGGAGGAGGTTTTGACTGCACGCAATGCATAAAGGATTTACGCTGTGGTTTACCGGTATGTCCGGGGCAGGGAAGTCGACGATCTCTGAGATTGTTTTCGAACGCCTGCGGCAGGCTGGGGCGAAGGTCGAACTGCTGGATGGCGATATTGTCCGCACTCATCTTTCGAAGGGGCTTGGTTTCAGCAAGGAAGACCGCGATACCAACGTCCGCCGCATTGGCTTTGTCAGCGAACTGTTGACGCGGAACGGCGTCATTGCGCTAGTCGCGGCGATCAGTCCTTATCGCTCGGTTCGCGAAGAGGTCCGCGCCAACATCGGTGCGTTCGTTGAAGTGTACGTGCACTGCCCCATCGAAGTGTTGGCTGAGCGCGACGTGAAGGGCCTATACAAGAAGGCGCTCGCAGGCGAGATCGCAAGTTTCACTGGGGTGTCCGATCCGTACGAGCCTCCGGCGAATCCCGAGGTCACCATTGACTCATCAACGGAAAAGATCGAAGAGAGCGTGGAGAAAGTTTGGCGCAAACTCACTGAGATGGGGTACATCGGCCTGTGATCGATCTCCACTCGCACACCACGGCTTCAGATGGGACGGACGCGCCCGAAGAGCTTGTGGCTCGGGCCTCTGCTCTTGGCCTGGAAGCCCTTGCCATCACCGATCACGATACCTTCACGGGCTACGAAAAGGCCGTGCCGGCGGCGAAACAATCGGGGCTGGAATTGTTGTGCGGCATTGAATTGAGCACGCGCCACATGGGCAAGACCATTCACCTGCTCGGATATTTTTTCGACGCACCACCCACGCCCGAGTTTCGGGAGTGGGTGATCTTCATGCAGCAGAGCCGGCGCGACCGCAACATCAAGCTGATTGCGAATCTGCAGGCTCTCAGTGTGGATATCACGCTGGCCGAAGTCGAGGACATTGGCCGCAGCATGACGGGACGGCCGCATTTCGCGCAGGTGCTGATGAGGAAAGGCTACGTCACCAGCGTGCAGCAGGCTTTCAATGAATACCTGGGTGACGAAGGGCGCGCCCATACCGAGCGCGAATCCGTTGCACTGTTAGAGGCCATCGGCAAAGTGAATGGGGGCGGTGGTTTGAGCGTGCTTGCTCACCCCATACGCATTGGGAAAAAAGATCTGGCGCAAGAAGAAGCGCTGGTCGCGGAACTGCGTGACGCTGGGCTCAGCGGAATCGAAGTCTGGCATTCCGACCATCGTCCTGCAGATATGGAACGGTATGCGGGCTACGCCAGCACCTACGGACTGGCAGTGACTGGAGGCTCCGACTTTCACGGTTTCGTAAAGCCGAACATTAATCTGGGCACGGGCGCGGGCGGTAACCTGGCTATTCCGCGATCCGTACTGGATTCCCTGCGGCGGTCGTGAGCGCTGGCGCTCCAGGGCGCAAATATTCGGCGCGAACATACCCCAACGCAACGACACAGTCTAACGCCGGAGAGATTGCCGCCGATGTGATTTCGCCGGCCTCTTTTTCTCCTGCAACGATTTTTGTTTGCGGTTCCGGTGCTTCCACGGCCTCGATGCGCAATGGTGTCAGCATGCGGTTTACTTTGCCCTGCGACCGCACGCGCTCCACAATCTCCTGCCCCAAGTAGCAGCCTTTGCTGAAGTGGATGGCCGCTTCGACGCGCCTGGTTTCGTGCGGAATATAGTGGTCAGTGATGTCGGCTCCAAATCGTGGAATCCCGTTTTCCAGCCGCACGGCGAGCACGTCGTCTGGCGTGGCTGGGGTGATGCCTGCCTGGAGCAGCATCATAAACAGTTCATCCTGTTTTTCAAGCGGAACAAAAAATCGCCAACCCCCGGCGCCGGTTGCGCTCACCTTTGCTACCAGGCCATACTCCCACGGAGTCAAAGCGTTCGCATCGGGGGGCAGTGGGACACCCAGTGTACTCAGCATGTTTGCGGCCCGAGGGCCTTCCACCGCCAATGTCGCATAGGATTCGGTGATGTCGTCGAGTGTGACATCGTCAGCGATGATGAATTTGTCGAGATGCTCACGCAGCGAGTGCCGCGTTTCCGGTTCCGTATCGATCAGAATTTGCGTTTCCAAAGCAAACAAATATGCGTCGGAAAGAATACGCCCTTTGTCATTGAGGAAGAATGCATAACAGCCCTGGCCAGTTTCCAGCTGCTTCACGTGATTGGTGGACATGGCGTGCAACAGGCGGGCACGGTCTTCGCCGATGGCAAGAATCTTGCCGCGGCCGGGCAGCGCAACCAAGGCCGCCGATTCGCGAAGTGCTATGTAGCCGGTTCTGCTTTTCGGTGAGGTCATTGGATAGAGCGCAAGAATGCTGAAATCAGAATGGTGGTAAGTCCGGAGATGGCGACGCCGAGCAGCATGCGGCTTCGCTTGGCGTCGTCTACGCCTGGGCGATTGACCAGCATCGTTACTGCGCCGATATGTAGAAACAATAAGAATTTGATGCCGAACAGCATGTGATAAACCGGGGGTACCGGCATGCGATTCAGCAGCTGGAAAATTCCCGAACCGAGCAGTGCGATCAACGCGAAAAGCACGCGTTGCGGCGCTCCTGGAACCGGTTTGCCGGCGGTGGAGAAAAATGATGCGTGAACAGCGCCGCCTACTATCACCACTACGCTTGTCAGATGCAACCAGCGCATCGCTACACTGAGCAGGTTCGAAGGATCCATATCCTTTCAGTGTAGCGAATCTCGCAGAAACGGGCGCGCGGAATCAGCCATACTGGAATTAATGATCCACGAAATTCTGCCCGTTGGCATGCTGCAATGCAACTGCTCGGTATTTGGCGATGAGACCTCGCGCGAGGCCATGGTGATTGACCCTGGCGATAACATTGATGAGATTCTCGCCATCCTGGCAAAGCACAGTCTCACCGTGAAGGCCATCATCATCACGCACGCGCACATCGATCACATCGGGGGCGCGGCCAAGCTCAAGGCGGCCACGGGCGCGCCCGTCTATATGAATCGGAACGACCAGTTGTTGTACGACAATCTGGCGATGCAGTCGGCGTGGCTGGGCATTGAGACGCCGGAGCAGACCTCGATTGATTCGAGCATTGCCGACGGCGGGTCTGTAAAGATCGGCGCCACTGATTTTCATTTTTTGCACACGCCGGGGCATACGCAGGGCTCGTCGTGCGTGTGGATCCCCGCGGAAAACAAGCTGGTGGCCGGCGATACGCTTTTTCGCGACAGCATTGGACGCACTGATTTGCCGGGCGGAGATGGAAGGCAAATTCTGGTCTCAATTCACGACAAACTGCTGCCGTTGCCGGAAGAGACGATTGTGATTCCAGGTCACGGCGCGAATACGACCATCGGCCGCGAGAAAGAATTTAATCCGTTTTTGTAGCAGGTTCCGGTGGCGCAACTACGACGGCGAAGCTCTCCGCTTCGGCGGCGGGTTCGTAAGCGCCGTCGCTTTTGGCGCGCAGCCAGGCCGTCACGTTATCGCCTTTTTCAAGCAGCGGAATCGGACTTGCGCCCACCATCTGCGTTGGCTTCCACTCACCGTTTTCCATACGTTCGGCGCGCAGCGGCCGATGGGTATAGCGGACATGGATGGTTGCGCCCGCGCTCAATGCGCCTGCGGTGCGTTCCACTGAGAGCACCTGCGCTTCGGCGTCAACCACGATATGGGTACGGCGCAGTTGGACCGAAGTGCCTTCGGTTTCGGTTGTGCCCGATTCGGTGGTTGTAGAGAGAACCTCAATCACTGCGACATCGGGAGCCGATGCTTTCCACTGTTGGTATGCGCTTGGTGGTAGGGCCATGCTCCTAGTGTAGATCGGACCGCTTGCTTGGTGGGGTTGTGTCCTTCGTGGGCGAATAGTATCCTTTGATTACGTTGTATTTAATTCATGCCCGCAGGAGGGTTCTTTCATGGCTTTTTGTGCAAGTTGTGGCGCACCGGTTGAAGGCCGGTTTTGCGCGAAGTGCGGTTCGTCCGCTGTCGGTGGCGTTGATCCTGGGCCGCAGCCTGGTCCCACGCCCGGATACCAACCGCCGCCCCCGCCGCAGACGCAGGTCGGGTCAGGAATGGATGAGAATATGGTTTCCGCACTCTGCTACGCGTTCACCATTTTGACTGGAATCCTGTTTCTGGTGATTGCGCCGTACAACCAGAATAAGAACATCCGTTTCCATGCGTTTCAGGCAATTTTCTTTGGTGCTGGCTGCATGGTGTTCTGGATCGCATTCAACATGATTGCGATCGTTATGCGCTTGATTTCGCATTCGCTTGGCCTGATGTTCAGCCTGCTCAGTCTGCCCATTTGGTTGGGCATGATGTGCATGTGGATCTTCCTCATGTACAAGGCATATAACAAAGAGAAGTTCGTGATTCCCGTAATCGGTCCCCTGGCCGAAAAACAGGCGTAGCCAAATGGAGGCTGCATGCGTCTAAACAACTTGCGGCTTTCCATTCTATTTCTTATTCCAATATTGGCCGGCGCGCAGGCCCCGCGCGTCGGCGTGGTGGATTTCTACGGCGTCAAGAAAGTTTCCGAAGACAAGATTCGCAAAGCCCTGGGTGTAACTGATGGCGATCCACTGCCTCGCTCGAAAGAAGATGTCGAGGAGCGGATTGAAGCGGTCCCGAACATCGTCAGGGCGCGGCTGGAAGCCACCTGCTGCGTGGATGGCAAGGCCATCTTGTACGTCGGCATCGAAGAAAAAGGCGCAACCCCTTTCAATTATCACGACGAGCCGCAAGGCACACAAAAGCTGCCGGAAGAGATTATGGACGCATATCGCCTCTTCCTGCTTTCCGTCCGTGCGGCGGTTGCCAAGGGCGAGGTTGGCGAAGAGTTTTCACAAGGCCATAGCCGGATGTTCAACGCCAAAGCGCGTGAGACGCAGGAGGCGTTCATCCCTCTTGCCGAAGACAATCAAAAAGTATTGCAAGATGTGTTGCGCAACTCGTCCGACCCGGAACAGCGCGCCATTGCGGCCTACGTGATCGGCTACGTGAAGACCAAGCGATTGATTGTCGATGACCTGCAATATGCCATGCGCGACCCCGATGAAACCGTAAGAAATCATGCCATGCGCACGCTTGGCGGCTTCGCTGTACTGGCGATGAAGGATGCGGAGCTGGGTATCAAAGTGTCGCCCACGTGGTTCATTGAGATGCTGAGTTCGCTGGTGTGGACGGACCGCAACAACGCCGCTGTTTCGCTGGTGAACATCACGGAATCGCGCGATGAAAAAATGCTGATGCACTTGCGCGAGCGTGCGCTGCCGGCGCTGGTTGAGATGGCGCGGTGGAAACACCTGCCGCATGCGCTGCCCGCATTTATTTTGCTGGGCCGTGCGCAGGGTATTCCAGAGCAGGAGATCCAAGATACCTGGAGCGCTGGCGACCGGGAGAAGTTAATTGCGCGGGCGCTGGAGAAAAAGAAGAAGTAGTTTCAGCGCAAGCTGCGCGATTTCAGGTGGGCGATTAGCGCGGCTGGATCGTCCGTAACAATGGCATCCACTCCTGCCGCGATCAGCCGGTTCCAATCATGCGGTTCGTTGGCGGTCCAGGCAACAACTCGGAGGCCGGCAGCGTGGACTGCGGCGGTTTTTTCCGTAGTAACGATCGAATGATGCGGACTTACAATCGATGCACCCGCGGCTTCAGCAAGCTCAACAAAATCGGCGTCGCCTGGTTCATACAGAGCGCATAGAGACATTGCCGCATCCAGGCGCCGCACTGCGTGCAGGGCTTCGAAATCGAACGATAGCACTGCTACCCGCTGCGCCATGCCCACGCCGTAAATCTCGGATAGGACCAGTTCCGCAAAGCGGTCAAGCGGTGGGGTGAACTCCGGCTGCAGCGGAAACATTTTCATTTCGATGTGAAGTTCGACGTTGCTGGGGCGTGCCCGCCGCAGCACCTCGGCTAGCGTTGGCACTCTTGTGCCGGGGATGGCACGCTGCCGCGGATAATCGGGATTGGTAACTGCTCCGCAATCCCACCGGTGCAGCTCTTCCAGGGTGAGTTCGCGGATCACTTGCGAGCCTGCGGGGCCGCGGCAGAACTTCGGATTCATGGTTGCGTCGTGCGAGACCACCACGACGTCATCGCTGGTCACGACGACATCCAGTTCAATGGCGCCGACTCCCAATGCGATGGCATATTCAAACGCCGGCATCGTATTTTCCGGAAGCACTGCGCGCGCGCCGCGATGTCCATGGACGCGCATCAGAGGAACACGATCGCCGATGCGCTGCCGACGGCGACATACTGGCCGGTGAAAGTCAGTTTGCCCGATCCGCGATGGACGCGGAACGAAGTGATGTTATCGCTCTTGTTGTGGCACACGTAAAGGAAATTGCCGGTGGGATCGATGGTGCAGCTGCGCGGATAATCGGACTGCGTCCACACCTCGCCGGTCAGTCGCAATTTGCCATCGGGGCCCACGGCGAATATGGCGATGCTGTCATGCAGGCGGTTCAGCGCGTAGACGAACTTGCCGTCGGTGGTGATCACCACTTCAGATGTGAAGCTGGTGCCGGTGAAGCCGGCGGGCAGCGTGGAGATCTCATCCACTGGCGTGAGGTCACCCTTCGCGGCGTCGAAGGTCATCGTGGCGATGGTGGAAGACTCTTCGTTCAGCGAATAGAACCACCGCTTGTTGGGGTGAAAGCAGAAGTGGCGCGGTCCGGCCCCCGGCGATGAGGCGAACGTCTTCGGCTCAAGCAGCTTGCCGTTGACACGGTCGAAGCGCCAGACGATGGTGCGGTCGATGCCCACATCGTTGGCGATGGCGAAGTTCCCCGAAGGGTCGGTCTGAAACATGTGGGCATGCGGAGCGTCGTGACCACTGATCGCAAAGCTGCCCTGCGGGGCGCGCGCCGGGTGCAGCGGGCCGGTTGTGCAGCGTGGCGTGCATGCGGATGGCGTGTCTTTGACGTCAGTAGCCGCGCCGAGCGAACCGTTCTCGCGAATCGGCAGCACGGCCACGTTGCCGCCCGCGTAGTTGGCCACCAACACCCATTTGCCCGATGGATCGACGCTCATGTGTGCCGGGCCTGGGCCTTCCGAGGATGCTGCGTTGATCAGTGACAGGTCGCCGCTTTCGGCGTCGACCTTGTAAGCCGTCACGGAGCCGGCGCCGCGGCGCGAGCCAGCCTCTTCATTTGCCGAATATAAATATTTCTTCGATGGATGGAACGCCAGCCACGACGGATTATTGTTGGCCGGCACAACCCGCACCGGTGTGATAGCACCGTTGGCAGTGTTGAGGCTGAAGACGTGAATGCCACCGCCGTTGGGCGTGTAAGTGCCTGCGTAGGCCCAAATTGGGCGCGAATGTTTTTGCGCGAATGCGGCAGAGCCAAACAGCAGGCTGCGGCGTGAGAGGAGTGTCATCCCAATCCTTTCGTTCGCGCCGCTACTGCCGCGCGAGGATATCTTCGTAATAGTTTATATACTGCGGAATCACGAGCCGCGTGTCAAACCGGGTCATCGCCGTGTTGCGCGCGGCGCTGGATATGCGCGCGTGTAGCGCGTCGCCGGTTAACAGTTCCACCACGCGGGCCGCCTGCGCCTCAATGTCTCCGACCGCTTCGAGGTATCCATCCACGCCGTGGGTTACGAGTTCCGGCAGGCCGCCAACGCGGGTTGCGACGGGGGGCACCTGGCAGGCCATGCCCTCCAGCGCCGCCAAGCCGAAGGATTCGTTTTCGCTCGGCAGCAGCAATACATGCGCGCGCGGGATCAACCGCTCCACGTGGTCCTGCTTGCCGAGGAACTCCACGTATTGGTCCACGCCCAATTCGCGCGCCAGTCGCTCGGCCGGGCTGCGGTCCGGTCCATCGCCCGCCATCCATAGCCGCGCCGGCGTGTGCTTGCGGACTTCGTGCAGGATGCGAATGCAGTCGTTCACACGTTTCACGGGACGGAAATTGGAGATGTGCAGCAGGACCTTTTCGCCCGCTTCGCGCTCCTCTGCCGGCTTGTAGAGGCGGCAGTTGACGAAGTTGTTGATGACGCGGATCTCGTTCTTTATGCCGAACACTTCGACTGTTTCCTGCTTCAGGCTTTGGCTGATGCTGGTGATGCCGTCGGACTGCTCAATAGAAAACTTGGTGATCGGGAAATAGGATGGGTCCACGCCGACCAGCGTGATGTCGGTTCCGTGCAGCGTCGTGATGAACGGAACGCGACGGATGGGCGCCATCATCTGCCGCGCCAGCATGGCGGCGATGGAATGGGGAATCGCGTAGTGCACGTGCAACAGGTCGAGTTGCTGTGCTTCGGCTACTTCCGACATGCGCGACGCCAGCGCCAGGCAGTACGGCGGGTATTGGAAGAGCGGGTAGTTTGAAACTTCGACTTCGTGATAATGGATATGCTTTGTGCCAGGGTCTAGACGGATCGGATTCGCGTAGGTGATGAAGTGCACCTCGTGTCCCCGATTCGCGAGTTCCAGGCCCAGTTCGGTAGCGACGATGCCGCTGCCGCCATATGTCGGGTAACACGTGATTCCAATTCTCATTTAGTTGGTTGGATGCGCAACAGGCCCGTTCCGATCTGGCCATTTAGATTTTCATCCGGGCGCGCTACATCTCCTCCGCCGAACCAGACACGAACGTTGTTGCCGCTGACTTCCACTTCAGGATCGCACACAACCTTGGTATCCCATGCCGCGACGCCGGCGATGAGTGGCTGCCTGGAGTAACGTGTCCAATGGATGCCGTCGCGCGAGGAGGCCAGGCCGATGCGGCGAAATTCCTTGCGGTCGCGGCCCGTGTAGAGCATCCAGTAGGCTCCGTGCGATTGCCAAACTGCGGGTTCGCCCAGGCCGGTCTCGTCGAAATCACCTGATTCACCCAGTTCGAGCAGGGGGTTTGCGCGCGACTTCCACCAGGTGACTCCGTCTGGCGACATGGCAACGCCCAGCCGCTGACGGCGGGCGCGGTCCTGGCCGAGATAGAACATGTAGTAGTTGCCGTCCACGCGGATCACGTAGGGGTCGGCAACGCCGCGCTCGTCCCAGCTGCCGTAGGGGCCGAGGGGGAGTACTGCCTCGGGATGTTTGGTCCATTTCCGGCCATCCGTGGAGCGGGCCAGTCCGATGCGCGGTGTGTGGCCGCCGGCTTGATACCAATAGAGGATTTCGTTTCCTGCGGCGACTGCTGCTCCGTTGGCGGCTATATAATCGCCTTCCCATGTGGACGGGTCTGGCGAGAGGGCCACGCCCTGCGGTTTCCATGTCAGGCCGTCGGCGGAGGTTGCGGCCGAGGTGTGCCACTGCTTGCCGTCGAAATTGGAGTAGAGATTGAGCAGAGAGCCTTGCCAGTGGATGATGGCTGGGTTCAGGACGTCGGGTTGGGTGCCGCGTGTGATTACGGGCTCGGGTTGGGGGGTCCATTCGAAGCGGACTTGCTGTGCTGGTTGCTTGGGCTCTGGCAGGGTGAAGTCTTGATAGTGGCCGCAGCCGGCTAGCAACATGACCATTGCAAGGCTGGTTAGTATTTGCACAGGCGAATCCTCCTTCGCCAAGGCTACGGCGGACAGGTCGCCTGCGCCACCCACGGACAGACAATGTCTCAAAGGGTCAAACTTCATAGTGGGATGCGGACTTTCATGGAGGATCCACGGCCTGGCGTGGAAACGAGAATCAAGTCGCCGTTCAAGCCGCGTACGCGCCGCCTGATGCTAGCGGGTCCCAACCGAAGTAAGTCCAGTTCGTCAAGGTTGTAGGTACCGCCGAATGGGAAGCCCGTTCCGTTGTCGTCCACGGAGAAGTGGAACACGCCATCGTCTTTGCCCGCAGTCACTGTAACCTGCGTTGCCTTGGAATGTTTCTGCACGTTGTGCAGTGCCTCGCGCACAATCTGCAGCAACTCCAACGACACTTCTGTCTCCGGATTGAACAGCGTGTCCGCGCCTACGAAAGAGGTGGGGAAACCGCTCTCTTTTTCGAAATTCTCGGAAAGTTTGCGCAGCGAGGGGATCAAGCCGCCCCCTTCGACTTCCATGGGGCGCATGCTGCGCACGAACGCGCGTAACTGAGCCGATTGCGATTTGCAGACTTCCTGCAACTGCAGCAGGTCCTGCATGGCCATGGAGGCGTCGCGCTCCAGCACTTTGCGCAGCACTTCCAACCGCATCTGGAAGCCGACGAAGCTTTGCAGCGGTCCATCGTGCAGATCCGCGGCGATACGCTGCCGCTCTGCTTCACCGGCCTTTTCCGCCTCTTCGCGCAGTATGGCGGCCTGCCGCGCCACCACGCTGAGGCTCACTTGCAAGGCCTTTCTCTGCAGCGCCATGACAATGACGGCGGTGCCGGTCAATAAGAGAGCAGGGGACAGGATCACGGTCTGGGTGGGCATGGCCAGATACAGGAAGGCCAGCGTAAGACCGACCACAATGAAGACCTCGCGAGCGGTGTGCAAAAGAGCTGCCGCCAGCAGGACATACAGGTAGAACAGAGACGTCAGCCAGATGCCTTGATCGGCCGCTTTGGCCGCGCAGATTAAGAAGAAAACCAGATCAATCAGTAGACTGAATTGCTTAAAGCCGGCTTGTTCCAGGCTGCGCCAGAACATCGCGACGATGGTGTAAACGGAGAAGGCAGCCCACAGTCCGGTGAGAATAACGGAGGAGTTGCCCCGGTCATAAATGTTCCAGCCGAGACAGAAAACTCCCAGCAATGCACGAAGCACTGCCAGCGTATGTCTCCAATGCGAACCTGTGTCAGTAAACTCCTGTATCAAATTAATTTACGGCGCGCCAGTTTACCGCCGGTACAAGTACAGCGTGTGGCTGCGGCCCTCTCCATCATCGTCAATGTGTTGTACCTTTTCCGGCGTCCATCCCGAAAATTCAAAATCGTGGGCTACAATTCGGGTGCCCTTCTTGAGCTGTTTTTCGAGCATTGGGCGAACCTTGTCATTGGACAGCGGTAACAAGTACACAGTCAGTACATCGGCAGAAGAGTAATCCTGCTCCATGATGTCGCCATGAATGATTTGGGCTGTTTTGCTGAGTCCCAGTTTTTCGATGCGGTCAGCGCTTTGTTTTACAAGATCGCGGTCGAACTCCACGCCAACAGCCCGCGCTTTGAACTTTCGCGCCGCAACGATGACGATGCGTCCGTCACCTGAGCCAAGGTCGAACATCTTTTCGCCCTTCTTCAACTCCACCATCTCCAGCATTTTTATCACAATGCTCTCCGGAGTCGGATAGTACGGAGCCAGTTTGTCGGCGTCTTTCTTGGCTTGGGAGAAACTCAGGGCCGGGATCAGGCCCGCCACGAAACTTCTTCTATTCATATGTGATCTCACTGGATTGGGCAGTAAACAGTTAAGGCAGTAAATAGATCCGGACACGGTTTGATTCGCTGTCCTGCGCTGTAATCGACAACTCGGCCGCACCCGTGTTTAACACGTCGGGTAGCTTCGCTTCAATCAAATAGTATCCGATATATCCTGGAGCCAATGTTGCCCGCGTCATTTCGATCGGCGTTCCATCCAGCATCACGCGCACGTTGGCTACCACTTGTGGAGCATTTTCGAGCGGCGCAGCCAGGCCAGTGGGCCAATCCGGCCGGACACGGCCAAGCCCTGTGGCGAGAATCTGAATCTTCGCGCCCGCACGCGCCGGATTCATTGCGTCGATGGGTACGCCCGATTCCGCATCGTATACCTTGGGTGCGCCGTCCTGCTCAACAAACACCGCCGGGGAAACGGCTTCCAGCGCGAAGCCCACGGCGACTTCCTTGCCGCCAGTTCGCAGGGCCATGGAAAACGTCGAGCCGGAGGCTTCAAACGGGACCTGTATCTGCGATTGCTCGGAAGTTGCGGCAAGCACCGGTACCCGCAGCGATCCGCTTCGTGCGGCTTCGATGCTGGCGCCGAATACGCTGACCAGACTTCCAGGCGCGGCTGCCCGCGTGCTGAAATCGGCCGAATTCAACACGCGCAGGCTGAGCCGCAGATGGGGAGCCGGCGCGGCGTACAAACCATAGCCTTCCACCGCGGCAAAAATCTGATTTCCGGCCGCGTCAAGCCGGATGTCATTCACACGCAGCGATGGCAGACCCATTGAGATCGGCCGCCATTGCGGAGCCGGACCGGCGATCGATATATCCATCGCCGCCCAGTACGCTCCGGCGTCAGTGGCCACATAAACCGCATTCGGTTCGGCAACGACTCCATGTGCTGTAACCGCCGGCAGGTTGGACGAGATGTCTTCCCAATACAACCCACCATTGAAGGTACGCAGCACATGTGCCCCGCGAACAGCGAGTGCGATGCGCTGATCTTTGCCGTCCACCCAGATCGATTCGACAGAACCGTTGCGCGCCTGATCGGGCGTTCCCCACGTTTTGCCGCGGTCGGGCGAAACCCACAACCGGCCGTCCTCACTACCCGCGTAAACGAAATCCCCAGATGCCGCGAAGCTCGAAATCGACGTTTTCAATGCATCGGCCAAAACGCCGCGCGCCGCAAGTTCAGCCCGCGAAGCCGTGCCGTTGTTTTCCGGCCGCCATGCCAGTCGCTCGCCTGGAGCCCATTCCAGATCGCGCCGCTGACCTGCTGCTTCAGCAATCACGCGGAAACCACGCGTGCCTGTGGGCGAAGCCAGCAGCTTCTTGATCGATAAATTGGGTAGCGTGGTGTTTACATCGCTCCAGCTTTTGCCGCCGTCGAGAGAGCGCCAGATGCCTGTTGTGCCACCAACGGTAATCTCGTCGATACTGGCCGGCGAAATTGCGATGTCGCTATGGCCTTCCCCAATAATGGACTGGTTTTTGTATGCGGTAACATTGGCCCAGCTGCGGCCGCCATCCTCACTGCGCCAAACGAACTTTCCAGCGGCGTAGTAACGGCGGGAATCGGCGAGGCGTACTTTGGACCCTGGCTCAGGCGTGCGGTAGGCGCGCCCTTCGGCGCCAGGCGCAGGTGCGGGAACAGGCAGCGCGGATTGCTTCCAGGTTTCAAAGTCCGAGGTCTCAAACGTTTGGCCATTTCCCATCTGGGCGAACAGGCGTGAAGCATCCGGTGAATACCAGACCCGGCTCACGGATCCCGTAGTGATTCCGGCCAGCGAAAGGTCAATCGCCGAGTTGCCGACGCGACGCCACTCCACCTGCTGGGCGCTGAGCAGCCCGGCGGTGGCCAGCAGCATGGCGCTTGCGGCCAACATCCTCTTTTTTACCGGCGATTTCATGCTTGTTCCCTTTTGACGCATCGCTTGAGTCCATTGTACCCTTATTCTATCGGCAGAACCGCTAAGGAGATGACGTATCTACAACAACTTTGGTTGATGTAATTAAACGGCCCCCTGTTTGCTATGCAATTTTAGTGGTAAACTGATTTGCAGCAAGCGAATCGGATTTTGGCGAAGGAATATGTTGCGTAACGTACTGACAAATCGCCAAGCGGCCCGGCTTGGGCTCCTTGCAGCCCTTATGGGAGTGGTGTGCCTGGCCCAAAGCCTGCCTTCGCAACAACCTCCAGTCGTAATGGCCGATCGTGCGGCGCGCGTCATCCAACTGAATGGACAGGTCTCTGTCCTCAAAGACAACAACCCCTGGGTTTTGAATAATGGCGATTGGATAGCGGTGCGCCAAACAATTGTCACCGGTCCTGACGGCTATGCCATGTTCCAGGTTGCCAGCGATGGCAGCACCTTTGAGGTGTTTCCCAATTCGCGCGTGGTTTATCGCAACAATGCCAACAGCTTGAAGGATCTGCTCGACCTGATGTTGGGCCGCGTGAAAGTTCACGTGGAGCGCTTCGGCGGCCTGCCCAATCCGAACCGTGTTACAACCCCGACGGCTGTCATCTCCGTTCGCGGAACCAAATTCGATGTGATCATCGAAGATGCCGACGATACCACGCTGGTGGTAGTGGATGAAGGTCACGTCGAAGTAAAACATGCCTTGTGGGCGTCCATGGGTGTGAAAGATTTACATGACGGGGATTACATTCGCGTCTTTAAGAACCAGCCGCTGGCTGACAAGAAGACGGATAAAACGGGAATCTGGCAGCAGATTGCCCGCACACTTTCCGATTTGGCGTCGATGGGAGTTCAGCGAACCCAGACCGGTGGCAGCGGTGGACCCGCCACTGTACCTTCGGCCGGCAAGCCATTGCCTGGCGATAATGGCGGTGGAACCAAGACCGGTGGCGGAACAACGCCTCCTCCTCCTCCGCCCCCACCACCGCCGCCTCCTCCGCCGGGCCTCTAAGGCAGTACACTGGAAGAGTGCGAACATTACTTCAGGTGTTCAACTCCATTCTCGCCCTGTCTGCACTGACCGGTTTACTTCCGGCTCAGACGGCTGGCATTCCTCCCGAATGGGAGACCAGAAAAGATATTGAGACCTTGACTGCGCAGGTCAAGCGAATCAGTCCCCTGCTTGCCGAATTAAATCCCGAAGAGTGGGCGGCCAAGGGTGCTTCACCCGCATATATTACGCAGCGGAAGTCGGCCCAGGACGCGGTTGGTTATGTGGTGAACACCGCCCAGCGGCTGGCTGTCACGCCTGATAAGCTCACGCTGGTGATGGAAACGTATTTCCGCCTCCAGTCCCTCGATTCCGTGATCGGTTCCCTGGTCGAAGCTGCCAGCCGTTATCAGAACCCATCGTTGGGCCAACTGTTGCAGGGTGTGGCCGGCGAGAACAACGTCAATAAAGAAAAACTGCGCCAGTATATGCTCGACCTCGCCGCTGTGAAAGAGGCTGAGTTCCGGCTGATCGATCAGGAGGCCCAGCGATGCCGCGACCGCACGTCCACTCAGCCCGCACCGAAGAAAGGGACCGCTAAATGATTACGCCCGTGACAACGCCCCGGCAGTTTGATTGCACGATCTGCGGTGAAGCATCCACGCGCATTTGCGTTCGCTGTACCAAAGACACTTGCGATAACCACATCTGTGGCAAGTGCCTGAGGTGCAGCGACTGTTGCGAATGCGAAGTTCCATTAGATAAAGTGTCGCGTATCGTTTCGTGATCCTGCTGCTTGCATTCTTGACGCTGTCTCCAGCAGACCGGGCTGCGCTGAATCAGAAGAGCGCTGCCGCCAACGCGGCGGGCGACTATATGAAGGCGGTCGAACTCGCCAGGCAGGCGCGGCAAGCCTGCCAGCAGGCTGCCGATTTCGGCTGCGAAGCGAAAGCGGTCAACAACGAAGGGGTGGCGCAGCTTTCCCGCGGCGACTATGGCGCGGCCCTGCCACTGTTTGAAGCGGCACTCGAACTCTATCGCAAAGCAGGTGACGGAGAGTTTGAAATCCGCCTGCTGAACAACATCGGCGGCGTCTACTTTTTCCAAGGCCGTTACATGGACGCTTTGTTGCGCTACCGTCAGGCGGAAAAGCGCGTAGCGGAAACTGTCTCCCAGCCGTGGAATTCACGTGCCAGCCAGGTGACCCAAGTGAATCTGGCAACGCTCTATCAAAGCATAGGCCAGGAAGAGCGGGCGCTGCAGATCTATCGCCAGCTTCGCAACTCAGAGAAAGCGTTGTCGCCGCGCGAAGAAGGCATTCTCATCTCAAACCTGGGAACGGTCTACAGGCGGCTTGGGGATCCGGTAAAAGCGATTGAGCTCTATCGGCAGGCGGGCGCCAGGCTTAATGACGACCAAGGCCTTGACGCGCGAATCGGCATCTTGCGAAACATCGGCGTGGCGCAGGCGCTGGACTTGCATGACCGCGCCTCGGCGCTACGTTCTTTTACAGAGACACTCCAGATTGCGGAAAAAGCTGGGAACCGCCGTGGAGTAATGCTATCACGTCTGTTTCGCGGCGATCTGTTGCGAACCATGCAGAGCAAGAACGAAGCACGCGCGGATTTAGAAGCGGCACTTAAGCTGGCGCGTGAGCTCAACTCCTCTGAAGAGGAATGGAAATCGCTTTATGCGCTGGGGCAGTTGGATTCGAACATGGAGCGTCTGGCTGAGGCCATCGCCGTGATTGAATCGGTCCGCTCGCGTTTGCAGGCTTCGTCCCTCCGTTATGACTTCCTGGCGGCACGGCGCGACGTTTACGACGCTGCGATCCGCCAACTGCTTTCCGCTGAGAAGATCGACCTCGCAGCGCTCTTCCAACTGATGGAACGCACGCACGCCCGCACCATGCAGGAGCAATTGGCAATGGTGGAACGGACGCAAAAAACGCAGGACGTTATCCAACTGCGCGCGCTTCGGGCAAAGATCGTGGCGAATCCAACGGCTGAGCTGGAGGCGCAGTACGAGGCGCTGGAACAACGCTTGGGGTCTCACGCGGCGGCGCCCTCGCTCCAGGCGATTCAGCAGCGGCTGGATGCTCGCACGGCACTGCTCATCTGCTGGTCCTCCGCTTCTGAAAACGTTGTTTTGTGGCTTACCCGCACGGCCAGCGGACTTCATCGCGGACCGGTAACCACGATTCCCCTGGAGCCGTTCCAAGGCATCGGCGCCATGGCGGTGGTGCCAGACGGCGAAGCCTGGTTCCGTTCCATTGAAGCGCGCCTGATCGAGCGATTCAGCCTCTTCTACCTGCCTGCAGCCGCCATGTTGCCAATGCCGCGGCCCATTCCACCGGCGCGCTTTCCGTGGTCGGCGCAACTCATCGCTTTTGCCGATCCTGTGGGCATTCCTAATCCGCTACCGGCCTCGCGGAAAGAGGCGAAAGCAATCTCGGCGCAATTGCCGGGCGGGGCACACTTGTACCTTGCTGCCGATAACGCCAAGCGCAATTTGCATGACCTCACGGCCCCGCTGCTGCACTTCAGTACTCACGCCGTGGCCGACATCGCAGCGCCTGACCGCTCGCGCATTCTGTTCACACCTGCGGCAGGGGCGGGCGAACCGGATTTCCTCTATCTGCGGGAAGCCTACACGCTCGACCTGAGTGCCGTCGATCTGGTGACGCTTTCCGCGTGTGAAACGCAGCGCGGGAAGCTGGTGCAGGGCGAAGGCGTGGAAAGCTTCAGCCGCGCGTTTCTGCTGGCTGGCGCCAACGCCGTGGTGACTACATTGTGGCGCGTTGACGATGGGCCGACTGCGGAGTTCATGAAGCAGTTCTACTATTTCCTTGGCAGTGGCGTGAGTAAGGCAGAGGCTCTACGGCAGGCGAAGTTGAAGTTTATTCACAGCGGGGGAAGGCTGGCGGACGTGCAGTTCTGGGGGGCTTTCGTGTTGTACGGGGATGGGCTTTCGCCGATCCCCGTATTCTATCGTTGGACGTGGTTTCTGCTGCTGCCGGCAGCTGTGCTGGCAGCGGTTTCGTTCCTGTTATGGAACCGCTACCGCCATCACCGGAGCAACTGAGTTGTCGGCTTTGTTGCCCAGCAGTCCGAGGATCTGCACCGGCGATGAGGACGATTCGATCTTCACGCTGCCGGTGTAGTTCAACGCTGTGTTTGGGACCAGTTCCTGAATGCTTTCGAGCAGCAAGCCGTTTTGGGGCAGGAAGTACCTGCGGCTGCCCACGGTAGTGCCGGTTGCATCCAATGTTCTGACTTCAACCATGGTTCCAATCAGGCCTGGGTTCTGAATGGCAACGCCGGTGATCAGATTGGCAGGCGCAATGTTGCCGGCCACCAGGTTCAACTTTGCCTGGGAGTACGTTGTTGAAGAGAAGATCGGATCGCTGGCCGCGATCAGCGGCACCTGCGACGCCTGTTGCAATTCGCCTTTGCGGTACGAGAAGAAGACATCGGTGCTCCTGGCCTTATCGCCATTGATCAGGTCGAACTCCGTGCCTTCCATGTTAAAGCCTTCGATCGTTGTGAAGGTCAGGGTGTTGGAATCGATCACGTTGATGTTGGTGAGGCGCGGGCCGGTGCTGTGGATCGTCATCGGGCGGACGAAGTTCGTTCCGCTGAATGTAACGGTCTGGCCGGGATTGACCATGCCTACGCGCGGATTGGCCTGATTGACGGAAAAGCCTCCAACTGTGAAGGTGCCCGGCTTGAAAGTGGCGGTATAGGTGCCATTGGGGCCGGTCAGTGTCAGGCCGTTGAAGAATAACCTGTACTTGTTGCCGATCTTGGCAGCCGGGCTGACCGGGATCTTGATGATCATGATCGGAATGTCGGCATAGGTTCCAAATGTGCCAGTGGTGGAAGTGAACTGCATTTTGAGCTGGCCAGCGCTGCGAACCGCCACGCCCGTAACGGAGGAGTAGTCACCCAGTAAACTGATTCCCGCCACATCCATCAATGCGCCCTGATCGAAATCAAACGCGGCGGAGCCGCTGATGATCGGCATCGGCGTGGTGAGCCCAATGCGGATTAGCGCCACGCCGCCGGGAGGCGCCGTGACGTCAAAAATTCTCAATTCTGGCGAGGTGACCGTCCCCACTGGAGCGGGAGGCTTTGTTCCGCCGCCTCCACCGCTCCCTCCCCCTTGAGCCATCAATGAACCTGCGAGCATGCAACTAGCCGCAATGATATTTCCTGCAATTTTCATTTTGAATTCCTTTGTTACGGCGTAACCCTAAATCGTTCGGCTGGCGATGACGCGATCACCATTCCCGATGCGTCGAGTGCGTCAACCTGCCACAATAACGTTTTAGCTGGTACCATTTTAACCTGGACTTCCTCCGGCACTTCCATGGAGATTGTGTTAATTTCCATACTCCACAGTACATTTTGGTCTACTTCCATCAAGCTTACCCGGTATCTTGCCGCTCCCTTGACTTCTTCCCAGGTGAAGGCCTTAGGTGCGGTTGCAATATTGCCAGTAGGAGTGTTTAATTTCACCTCGCCCGATCGGAAATTCGAGAGGTTTGTTGTCGTGTCGTCAATCGAAGGAGCCGTGTTCATCGTGGTGCGCAGCGAAATGAAGACCAGCACCGAAGCCATTGCCAGCGAGATTGCGCTCAACCTGGGAAGCGTGAACCAGGAGCGCCAGCCGGTTGGCTTCGCCACAGGGTTCTTTGCCAACTGTTTGGCAATCCAATCCACCTGCTTTTGTTCTTCGGGCGAAGTTTCGGACGAAAAGAACTGGTCCAGTAACTTCCTTTCCGCCTGGCAGCGTGGGCAGTCCGCCAAATGCTGCTTGTCCTCAGCCGATTCCAACGCGAGCAGGCGTTCCTCACCGAGGCATTCGGTAGTGGCTTTCAACGCGTTTTTCAATATTTCTTCGCTCATCGAATTACCCTTTGGACTTCAGCCGTTCCATGGCGCGGTTCAGCTTTCGCCGCGCGCTCACGATATACGCCTTGGCCCCGCTTGCGTTTGCCAGTTGCAGCAATCTTGTAATGGCGTCGAGCGGCATCTCTTCGCCATAGTGCAAGGTCATGACGGTGCGTTCGGTTTCATCCAGCGATTCTGCCAGCAACTTGCGCATGATCGCCAGTGAACTTTCTTGTTCCAAGGCCTGCGACGCGTTGACCGTGGCATCGGCAAGATTGAGGAGTACTTCCTCGCTTGCTTCCAGTTCGCGGGTGGCGCGCGATTTGACCTCAGTGAGGCAGTGATTCTTCGAGATCGTGTACAGCCAGGTTGTAAATCGGGCGTTTAGCCGGAAGGAATCCAGATTGCGATAAGCCTTCAGAAACACATCCTGCGCCATATCCGCCGCTGATTGGGAGTCGCCGGTTACGCGGTAACACCATCTGGCCACGGTTTTATAATGACGCGAGAATAGTTCGTTAACTAATTGGGCACGAAGGGCCTGGTCGTTTTCTGCGCGATAACGCGCGACCAACTCCTCATCGGGCAACTGTCCCGTCTCCATGCTCCCTATTCTAACGCTTGGGATTGTTGATACGATCTCCATCTGCATACTGAGACAGCGGAGATCGCATCGCGGAACAACTTTTTACATTTATTTTTTGATTGCCCCAGGCGGGGAGAGAATGAGACCGCCACGGCGTGGCGGTCTCCAGGTGTAAATGGTTGATTCTAAATGCGCATCTGCGCAGTGGCTAGCCTAGCTTGTAAGGCGCTCTATATTTATACTGCAGCCACTTGTTCGCTGCCTCGTTGTTGGTGAACTTCTCGGCCTTGCCGTCCCACTGCAGGTGACTCTTGGTTTTAAGAGCAATGTTTGCGATCAGTGTATTCGAAGTGGAAATATGGCCGGTCAGGATGTCGCAGTTGCACTTGGCGCGCGACTTTACGCAGTCCAGGAAATTTCGCGCGTGGAAGGCCGTATCGGCGCTGCCCTTCACCAGCTTGGGCTGAATGGTCGCCTTCTTGGACGGATTGTACGATTTTTCCGTGACCCTGTCGAGCGGCGTGCGGGCGCCGAATAAGGTCTCGGTGTACTTTTCCGGAACCACTTCCCAACTGGTGCCGTTCAAGTACATGGTTCCTTTGGTGCCGCGGATCTCCATTTCAGCCGGCTTGCCGGTGGGCGTAGCGCCGTTGGCATTGTACTGGCTGAAGACCATCAGAACGTCGTCAAAGTCCCACAGCACTTCGCAGGTATCGGGAATTTCGCGGCCATCGTGAATGGCATAGGTGCCGCCCATCGCGGTCACGGCGCGTGGCGATTCTTTGCCCAGCAGCCAGCGCATCATATCCATGTAATGGACGCCGAAGTTCGTAATCTGCCCGCCTGAGTAGTTATAGAACCAGCGGAAATTGTAGTAAGTCCGGTTGCGATTATAGGGAACCTTGGGTGCGGGCCCGAGCCACTGGTCCCACTCTGCTTCCGAGGGCGGCGGACCGTCGGGCGCTTTGCCCAGCCCGTTGGGCCATTCGTTCTGCACGTGGAAGCCTTTGGCCACGGTCACCTTGCCGAGGCCGCCGCCCTGTACAAAGTCGACCGCCTCTTTCAGAAACTTGCCGGAGCGGCGATGGATGCCCACCTGCGTAACGCGTTTGGTGCGCTCGGCGGCTTCCACCATCTTGCGGCCTTCCCACACTGTGAGTGAAAGCGGCTTTTCAACGTAGACGTCTTTGCCGGCGTTGCATGCGTCGATCATCATCAACGCGTGCCAGTGGTCGGGCGTGGCGATGGCCACCGCGTCCACGTCTTTGCTTGCAAGCAGCTTGTGATAGTCCTTGAATTTGGTGGGTGTGGCGCGCGATTTCTTTACCGCGAAGTCCATGTAGTCATCGCGAAGATCGCACACCGCTGTGGTTACGGAATCTCCGTGTTCGAGGAAACCGTCGTGAACCTGATCGCCGCGATTGCCGACGCCGATGAAGCCCATTTGAATTCTATTATTTGCGCCGAGGATGCGCTGGTAACTGATAGCCGTCGCGGCAATGAGGTCGCGGCGGGAGATAGGAATGCTCATATGATATTACTCCTGCTACTTATGAGCATAACAGCGGCGATGCACTTCGAGTAGGGTATCGCCGCTGGAAGGGTTATTGCTTTGGACCGCGACCGCAAGAACCGCCGACTGCCACGCCGACGCCGGGAACGCCCGATGCGCCGCCAGCGGTGCCGAAGAAAAAGGTGACGGAGCTCACTGTGTCCCCAGCCACAGCATCGGGCACAGTGATGACAAAGTACGCCGTGCCTGCGGTAAAGGGGTTGTGCGGTTTGTTGCCGGCGATGGATGCGTTGGCTCCGTTGTAAGTGCCAGTGGACGGATTCGGGTCGCCGATCAGCAGACGCTTCGGACCGATGGCGCCAAAGTCATTGCACAGCGCGCAAAGCAGAAAGCCGCTGGTATTGTCCAGCGCCCAGCCGGTTGCACCCGCTACAAGATCGGTATATGCACCAGCCTTCTTCACGTTGCGAACCAGCGCGGAACTGGAACTTAACGAACCAGTGGTGACGCCGCTCGTCAGTGTAAATTGAACGCCGCTGAGCAGTTGACCGACGCTGAGCGGATTCACTAGAAGGTTCGTCACGGCTACGGAGACGGACCCCTCACCAACACTGAAGTTGGCTGTTGCGGAGACTACGCCGTCGGGGGTGGCGCCTCCGGGAATGGACGTGCAAGTCTGGGCTGAGATCAGCGCCGTGCTTGCGATCCCAATCAGAAAGAATAGAACGGAATTTCTCATACACTAGGATCGTCTAGAGTACAGCGGAACGATACTAGGCTGATTCCCTTACGTTCGGGAACAAAAGGCCCTACCTGACAAAATCCATGATGCCCACGTCATGGGGACGCGGTTCGGTCCGCGCCGTCTTCAGATAAGCTTCGATTCGTGCGATGACAGCCGGGTTGGCGGCGGCCACGTCGGTGGCTTCGCTTGGATCCTTGCGCAGATTATAAAGCTCCAACGGCGCGCCCGGCTTGCTGCGGATCGCCTTCCAGTCGCCCGTCCGCACGGCCTGACCCAGCCGTTCCGGCAACAGTTTCTGCGATTTCGCATTCCACGCATTTGCTTCCCAGTAGAGGAATTCGCGTTTTGGCGCCGCACCGCCAAGCAGCAATTGCAGGATGGAGACACCATCGATTCCCTTTGGGGGTGCCGTTCTGGCGATCTCTGCAAAGGTCGGCATGATGTCGGCAAAATACCACGGGTAATCGCTCACTGCACCCGCTTTCACCCGGCCCGGCCAACGCACGATCATCGGATCGCGGATGCCACCTTCGTATAACTGCCCCTTTTCGCCGCGCAAATGGGCGTTGCTGCGGAAAAGGTCGAAGCCTTTGTCCTCGCCTCCGCCCTTCGGCGCGCCATTATCGCTGGAGATAAAAACGACCGTCTCGTTATCCAGTTTATGATCGCGCAGTGCATTCATAATGCGGCCCACGTAGGCATCGGCGCGCGTCATCATTGCGGCATAGGCTTTCTGGCCTTCGGTCCACGGCATCTTCTCGTACGGCGCCAAGTCCGGCGGTTCAAACTTCGCATGAGGCAGTGTGGTGCAGGCATAGAGGAAGAAGGGCTTTCCGGTATGTGTTTCCAGGAAGGCCAGCGATTTGTCGGCAATCACGTCGGCGGAATATTGTGTGCCGTCGCCATTCTTGTTGCCCACCAGCGGGAACTTCTTGCCGTTGTCCCAAAGAAAATCCGGATAGTAACTATGGGCGTGCACCTGATGCAGGTAGCCGAAGAACTCGTCGAAGCCATGTTTTTCCGGTACGCCTTCGGAGCGGGCATCGCCCAGTCCCCACTTGCCGAAGCCGCCGGTGGAGTAGCCCGCATTTTGCAGCACCTTTGCTACGGTAACGTCGGTGGCGCGAATCGGATAGGTGCCGGCGTTGGCGCGTACCGGTGTGTGGCCGGTGTGTAGGCCGGTCATCAATACGGATCGCGACGGCGCGCAGACGACTCCGCCCGCATAGCAGTCCGTGAAGCGGGTGCCTTCGCTAGCAACCTTATCGATGTGAGGGGTCTTGATCAGTTTCTGGCCGTAGCAGCCGAAGTCACCCCAGCCTGCATCGTCCAGCAGGATGAAAACAATGTTGGGTAGCCGGCGGACAATGGGTTGCATGGCTGCGGCGGATGAGGCGAAAAGAAACTGGCGGCGGGAGAGTGACATGTTCTCTCTATCGTAGCGTTGACGCAAAATAATTGTCCTCTGCCACAAATCCATAGGCCATTTGGTCTCGTAGTCATACATTGAAAACCATCTGAATCGGTCTCCCGCCGTGGTTGCGGAGGCCTGTCCATTATCCGGAGGAAACATATGCGCTCGAAGTGTGTCTTGTTGACCGTATTAACCGTTGCCGCAAGCTCTGCCGCACCGCACAAAATTACTCATGCCATGGAAAGAACAGCATCGAACGGAGTTCGCTATAAGGAGGTGCTGGCGCCGGCGTTTCGCTATCGCGGGCATGCGGCACACCTTTTGCAGACCGGCACCGCGAAACCGATGGGTATAGCCGCCGGAGACTTCAATGGCGATCACATTCAAGACCTGGCGGCAATCTACGATGCGGCCGGGCAGAGCGTGCTGGCAATCTATCGCGGTTCGAACGAGTCGATGTTTGACGAAACGCCGGTGACGATTCCGCTTCCGGCGCCTGCAAATCGCATCGTAGCGGGCGACTTTAACGGCGATGGATTGGCCGATCTTGTGGTTGCCTCAACCGGTTCCAGTGTGATGTATTTTCTGCAGAGCCAGGGCGGCGGAACATTCGCCGAACCCCGCCCAATCGAGTTAGAGAGCCCACTCACGGCACTCGCTGTAGATGATGTTAACCGGCGCGATAGCGTGCTCGACATCCTGGTTTCAACCTCAGGTGCGAGCGGCGGAATGCTGTATCTGTTCAGTCATCCCAGCGGGGCAATGAGCGCGAAGCCGGAGATGGTGCGGTTGCCTTTCGGCCAGCCGGATCAGATCCGCGTCGCCGATGTTGACGGCGATGGATTGTTCGATGTCGTTGTTCATGAAGGGGCGCGCCGCGCAGTAATAGCAGGCCGCGAACATGGGAAGCCGGCGGCGGTAAAGACGCTGCCCGATGCCGCATCGGAGCCGCTTGCCGGCGACGCGATGCTGGTGCCGATGCAATTCGCCGGAGTTCCAGGAATTACATACGCCGGGTTTGTTGACGCGAAGGTTACGCCGCAAATCATTCGCGCTACCGGTGGAGTTACATTTACCGTGACAAGCAGCCTTGATTTGGGCGATCCGAACGTGGGCGCGGTGAATGATGATCTGGTCTGCAATTCCTATCCAACCAATTCACAAGGCGTCCCCGTGGGCGGGTGCACGTACCGCTCGGCCATCCAGAACTTGAATAGTCTGAACGTGCCGGGCACGATTCTCTTTGCCGTGTCCACGGTGAACCTGACCTCTGGCGCGGAGATCGCATATGTTCCCCTGACCATCGACGGGTCACAGACAGCCGGTGGATTTGTCACGATCAACTGCACGGCGCTTGGCGGCGGAACGATTTACGATCCGATCGGAGTTCACATGCAGGGCGGTAACCGTGCAGGAACGCAGCCCAACGATCCGATCAATGCACGCCTTGTAAAAGGCCTTCATATAGCAGGCTGCTTCACCGGGATTCGGTTAGTGCAAGGCGGCGTTCCCGCCACGCCGGTGCTGAGCAATGCGGTCGTCCAGCAGAACCAGGTTCTTGGAACAACTGTTCCGATAAAGTCGGGCTACGGCATCATGTTTCAAGGGGATGTCACAGTTGGCGATGCGAACCCCGCGCTGGGCAACCTGGTGGACGGAGCGGGACTTGGCATCCTGGCGCACTACAGCACAGGGGGCAAAGTCATTGGCAACCGGGTGGTCCATGCTGCTGATGGAATCAGCAGTTTCTATTCCACGGGCGTAAGGATTGGAGGGACGAACCCAGGCGAAGGAAATCTGGTCGATATCTCCGCTACGGAAAACTTCGGCTTGTTCGACATGGCGGGTGGCAATTTGCTTGGGCGGGGTTACGGGATCAGTGTTTTCGATGGTAGCGTTGGGCCTACTCAGGCATTAATTCAAGGCAATTACGTTGGCACCGATGGTACGAATGTACTGACCAGCAAGGGTCTGGGAATTGTCGTTTATGGCAGCCAGTCCACGATTGGAGGCGCTGTGGCCGCCGCACGCAATGTGGTGGCTGGAATCGCGGCGACTACAACTGCTAATGGTTTTCCGCTTGCGGGCGGCATCCTGGTAAATGGCTTTTCCAATCTGATTCAGGGGAACTATGTTGGCATCGACTCCACAGGCATGAAGGCAATTGCAAATGCCGGGGTTGGCATCACGCAGGAAAACGGCAGCCAGAATCAATTTCTTGGAAACGTAATTGGCGGCATGGGCGCGCAGGGCATGTTTCTGGCCGGTACTTCAAAGGGTGGAGTTGTTCAGGGGAACAAAATCGGTACGAACAAGCTGGGGACGGCTGCTCTTCCCAACGCGAGTGACGGCATCGTAATGCAGCTTTCTTTCGATACGAGTCTGACGCAAATCGGCGGCGAGTCGGCGGGGCAGGGCAATCAGCTTTCCGGCAACGCCGGAGCAGGTGTTGGCGGCGGGTTCGACGGTACTGCGATTAAGGGAAACATCATCGGCCTGGATGCAACGGCAACCTATGCCATTCCCAACGCCTATGGTATTTTTGGCAGCGGCGTAGGGAATCCAGTCATTGGTGGAACCACAGCCGCCGCAGCCAACATCATCGCGGGCAATACGAACGACGGCGTAGTGATTGACAGTTGCTGTGCAGGATCCACCTTGCAAGGAAATATCATTGGGACAAACACAGCGGAAGCGTCGGGGCTCGGCAATGGCGGCAATGGCGTTAACATTCACTGTTGCTACAATCTGGTCCTAGGCAATACCATTCGGAACAATGCAGGTGCAGGCATCAAGTCGGATGGTCCGCAGCAATTGCGCACAAACTCCATCTTCAATAACGGCGGTCTGGGCATTCAATACCTGAATCCGCCTTTTACGCCGCCTTCAATTACTTCGGCGTCGAGTGCGGGAGCTACAACGTTGATTTCCGGTTCTGTGACGGATGCGCTCAACTCCATAGAGGTCGAGATTTTTGCCAGCCCGGCATGCGATGCCTCGGGGTTTGGCGAAGGCAAAACCTATCTTGGTAAAACCACATTGAACGGTTTGAACTTTAGCTTCTCAGCGCCTGTTCAACTTCCGGCTGGTATGTTTGCTACCGCGACCACAGTGAACAAGGGCAACTTCACCACAACTTCCTCGTTCTCAAACTGTATGGCGATCACCGTGCCACCCAACTGCGCTTCCGACGTGACCTCGCAGGTTGCGGTGACGCGTGGCGGATTCCGGTTGAATCGGGCTAACGGCCACTATCTGCAGACGATCCGCATCACCAACAACGGCGCGGCGTTGAGCGCTCCGCTCGCGTTGGCATTTGATTCCATGGCGAATGGCGTGACGTTGTTCCAGCCCGCGGGTACCACCAGTTGCGCGGCTCCGGCAAGCCCCTATCTTCAGTTGCCGGCAGGTTTGGCGCAAGGCGCATTTGTCGATATCAATGCCGAGTTCGTAAATCCCACGAATGTGGCCATTCAATACGCGCTCAGGCTGCTGTCCGGAGCAAACCGGTAACCAGGAGGAGACTAAATCATCATGAAAAAACAGATTCTCATCGCACTGCTTGCGGCCTGCCTTGCCCCGGCCGCACGGGCCACGGTGGCCTACAACGTTTCTCTCAATACGACTCCGTTGATTGGCCACGTCGCCGGTCCATTCTCGATCGATCTGCAATTGGTCGGCGATCAGGGCAGCACGGTGACAGTTTCTCTGATCACCTTCGGCGGCGGATCGCCAGCAGGCTTGCCAAACTGCTTTGGCAACTGTTCTGGAGACCTTTCGACCGCGGTTAGTATGAACGCGGCCTCAGGCTTCCTTAATGAGTTCTATCAGACCTTCACGCCTGGCGCATCACTGATGTTCAGCGTGACGTTCGGGAATATCGTGCCGCCGCCCGTGGGCGGGCCTAGCAGTCCGGACGCCTTCAGTTTCGCTATTCTCGACAGTACACTGTCGGAGATTCCGATGCTGGCTGGCAACGGTAGCTTTCTGACGGTGACGCTGGATAATGCGCTGACGCCTTCGATACTCGTCAATTCGAATGACCCCAGTGGCACACCGGCCATCGGCCTGATCGGTGCGCCGGCGGTCGCTCCTTCTGGCGTGCCTGAACCAGCGCACACTGGCGTGGCCGGCCTAGTGATCCTGCTGGCGGCTGCGAACTGGCGGAATCGGTTATTCGTAGCGTAAGGCTTCGATGGGATCGATGCTCGCAGCTTTAAAGGCGGGATAGATCCCGAACAAAACGCCCACGGCGGCGGAGACACCAAAGGCTACCAATACCGAACTGGTTGTCACAATGGTCTTCCACTCGGCCGCCTGGGCGATCGCCCATGATAAAAACAAGCCGAAGACGACGCCGAGGATGCCGCCGGCGATGGATATCAGCACGGCCTCCGTGAGGAACTGCCGCACAATGTCGCCCTTGCGTGCGCCCAGGGCGCGGCGGACGCCGATCTCGCGGGTGCGTTCCATCACCGTGGCGAGTACGATATTCATGATGCCGATGCCTCCCACGAGCAGTGAAATCGCGGCGATGGCCACCATCACGTAAGTGAAGATCGATTGCGTCCGCTTCTGCTGGGCTAACAATGCAGCGGGGATCGTCACGCCGAAATCTTCCGTGTTGCGATGCGTCGAATTCAGAATGGCCGTGACGACCTTCGAAACGGCGACGCTGTCGACGTCCTGTTTCAGGCGCAGATCCACGCCGTCCAACTCGTCTTTCAAGCGGCTGCTGGAATCCCAGAAACGATACCGGAAGGTGTTAAACGGGATGAAAATGGAATTGTTGCGGTCGATGGCCCGGCCTCCGGCATTGCCGCTTTCGCCCACCTGCTCAGCCAGTACGCCGACCACGCGCAGCCAGTTGTCATTCACCTTCACGTATTTGCCAGTACCGCCGGTGAAGCCGATGAGATTGATCTTCGCGTTGAGGCCTAGCACGCACACCGAAGCGCACTGCTCGTCATCGCCAGCGGTAAGAAACCGTCCTTCGTTCACGTGCAAATTGTGGATCAACTCATACGAGGCACGCACGCCGAACATGTCCGGCACACTACCGGTAGGTTTAGGCAGCACTCGCGCAGGATGCAGGAACATGCGTGGCGACAGCACTTCCAGCCCGTCGACATTGGCTTCCAGAATGCGCACGTCGCGTTCGGTCAGGCCGGGCGACTGACGGCGGCGCTCCTTCAACTCTTCATTGCTTGTCACCGTGCGCGAGTCAACTAAAATGTTGCGCACGCCCAACCGTTCGATAAACTGCAGCGACTGTTCGCGCGCACCCGCGCCGATCGACAACATTCCGATTACCGAACCTACGCCAAACACAATGCCCAGCGCGGTCAGCAGCGTGCGCGTCTTCTGCGCCTTCAGATTGTTGAATGAGGCATGAAAATCAGTCATCAGGCTGCGGACTGCGCTCATTTCGACACCGCCTTGGTTGGGCTTTCCGGTCCGCCGTCTTTCTTCTTCTTCTCTTTTTGATCGGGGCTTGCCAATGCGATCTCCTCGCCTTCCTTCACGCCTTTGACGACGACCTGGCTCTCGCTGCGCCGCACCAGTTGCACGTCGCGCACCAGAAAACCGGTTTCAGATTTCGCATAGACAAATGTGCGCCCGTCGCGTTCAAACACTGCCTGCGCGGGAAGCCATAGCGCATTCTTCAGCGTCTCCATGGTCACCACGATGCGCGCGCTCATGCCAGGCCGAAGGTCGGGCGAAGGGTCGCGCAGATTCATCTTGCATTCCACGCGGCGATCCCATGGCGGACCCGTCGTGCCGCCAAGACTGGCAATCGCTCCGTGAAACTTCTTGCCAGGCAGTGCAACCACTTTGATGTCGGCCGGCTGGGATACAGAGAGGTGACCGCGATCCTGCTCTGAGATCTGCGCCACCACTTCCCAGTTGGTTAGATCGGGGATCTGCGCCACGGCCATGCCAGCGCGCACCTGGTCGCCCATCTGGTAGGGCGCCACCACCGCGCCCGTGGAATAGTAGTTCGTATTCGCGTTGCGTTCCACGTTGATGTAGCCATCGGACGGGGCCTTCAATGTCATCACTTCAATGTTTCGCCGCGCCGTGTCGGCGAGCATCTTCGACCGCTCGCGCGCCGCTTCCTGCAATGCTACTGAGGCTTTCGTCGAGGCCTTTCGGTCTGGATAGTCATGTTCCAGCTTGGCCAGCAAATGCTTGGCGCTTTCCAGTGTGATCTCGTACTGCTTGGCTGAGATCGCCGAACGCAAAGAGTTCGACTCCATGTCAATCTGAGACAACTTCAGATTTCCACGAGCGCGGATCAGTTCGTAGTTAAGTTCCTCTTCGCGCGCCAGAGCATCGAAGCGGACCAGCAATACCGATTGATCTGACTCGGCCAGATCTGCTTCCGCTTCGCGCAGTCGGAATGTCTCATCGGTGATGTCAAACTGCGCCACAACATCGCCCTGCTTCACGATGTCGCCCGATTTGCGCAGATCGGTAAGCACCAATTGGGTACTGCCCGTCATCGGCGCGGTGAGCAT
>CAIRSA010000161.1 GCA_903881085.1 uncultured Acidobacteriia bacterium | reverse complement strand
CGCGGAAAGTTTTGAGCGCATTCATCGTTCCAACCTCGTGGGCATGGGCGTTCTGCCGCTGGAATTCCCTGCTGGAGAGAATCGCGAATCGCTCGGCCTCACCGGCCAGGAAAGCTTTAATGTGGAAGGCGTCGTCGAAGCACTCGCCAATGGTGGCCGTGCCGTGACCGTTCGCGCAGGTGAAATTACTTTCCAGGCCAAGCTTCGCATCGATACTCCGCGCGAAGTGGAATACTACCGTAACGGCGGCATCTTGCCGTACGTGCTGCGTCAGTTGGCCGCCCGCTAGTTTCAGATTGGGGTAGGCTCCGGTGGATTCGCCTGCCCCAACTTTACCGCAACCTGAAAGTTACATCGATGTTGGCCGTCATAACGACCGGCTTTCCTTCACTCAACCCGGGTTTACAGCGCCAGGACAAAACTGTCCCCATCTCTTTTTGATCAAGCCCCAAACCAAACATCATGAATATCTATCAAAATCCTCATGGCAGGGTTTCGGACTTTCCGATTTACGATATCACTGTTCCACTCATACATTAGTCTTGCCAAGTAATTTGCTGTATCCCCACGCACTAATAACTGGATCCCGACTTACGTGGTGTAGACTTGGAAGAATATGCGGCTCACATTTGGATTACTGGCCTTCACTGTTTTATGGGGGCAAAACCCAGTCGTTCAAGGAATGATTTTCAATTCGGAAACCCACCAGCCCCTCCTCGGAGTTCATGTGAGGTTCGCCACCAAATCAAGTTGGGATAGACCCATGTATGGCGCGGTCAGCGGACGCGACGGGAAGTTCTCAATGGCTCAGCTCGTTCCAGGTCTTTACTATGTGACGCTCGAACTAACCGGATATGTTGCCGCCCAAAGCTACAATGATGCCGGCGAAATGATTCCGGCTTACGTTGAAGTGAAGGCCGGGCAACAACAGCCGGAATTGAATCTCGAAATGGTCCGGCGGGCTGTGATCCGAGGGCGCGTGCTCGATGATTCTGGTAACCCAGCACCCTATGCGACAGTCCGGCTAGTCGAAGAATTCGATCATTTCGCCAATGGTTACTCTCCTGAAAGTGACACCCTGGCAAATGGGCTGGGAGAATTCCGCATGAGTTGCCTTCCAGGAAGATACCGTGTGGTTGCGACGTTCAGCCCTCGTCCCGCATCGCCTGGAACTGGCACAGCTCCAGACCCACGTTTGAGGGTGACCTACTCGGAAACGTTTTTCCCAAGCAGCACGGCTGAGCACGCGTCCGTCGTTGCCGTAGCTCCTGGCGAAGAGAAAGGCGATGTCGAGATTCGCATGGTTCGTGAACAGCGCTTGAAGGTGAGCGGAAAGGTGAACGGTATCCCTGCCGATGGTTGTCGGGTAGCTATGTCAGCGCACTACAAGTTGAGCGGACGGTTTGTTGCGATGCCTGGCGATGAAGTGAAGATGGATGCGGAGGGGAATTTCGCTTTCACTGCATCGAGGCGCGGAGTGTACAGGTTGGATGCAGCTTGTCCTCCGAAATTCTCAAGCTCTAGTCCTGAGCTTGTGTTAGACAAGTCCGATATAACCAACCTGAGGATCGACCTTATGGCCGCCATGGGATTGGAAGGCACGCTAGAGTTTGTAGGTGGTCAAGAAAAGTTAGCCCGCGAACTGATTCTCAAGAGGATTGGCTCCACATTTTTCGGCCCCACTCCCCAAATGCAAACTTTCTTAGACAATGACGGAATCTTTCGCTTCTCCGCAATTCCTCCCCATAGCTTCGAAGTTTCCATGCGAGGCATGAAGCCCGATGAGTTCATCCAGGCCATTGTTCTTGATGGTGCTGCCGTCGCCGGCCCTATTGACTTCTCTCGAATCCGCCCCTCCAGGATGAAGGTCGTCGTGGGGAGGGCAGGACGCCTGTCGGGTACAATCATTGGCCCGGAGAAACCCACGGTTCGATACCCGATGACGGTGTTTTTGGTGCCAGACTCTATGCCAGGTGTAACTGAAAATGGCGCCGAGTCGGCTTACCTGCGAACTGTTCAGCCATCGGTTGAAAGCGCCTACTCCTTTGACAGCATCCGTCCCGGAAAGTACAGGCTCCTTGCCATTGATGCTCTTCATCTTGCCGTTACGGGCCTTTCAGGATTGCAACAACTTGCCGCATCCGCCGCCCTGATCGAGATCGTCGCCGGAGAACGGACTACGAAGGATCTGACTCCACTGAAATTTGCTTTCACCACAGCCAATGAAAAAAGGACGCCCCCCTTGCCGGTAGTATCCGGAGCCGGCGGCTCGCGGATTGATCAGCAGTCTGCCAAGGTTTCTACCGGTGCTATTGCAGGCCGGGTGAGGACTTCTGACGGCAAACCGATTGAAGGAATGCTTGTCGGTGCGAGCCAAAACGGACGTTGGAAAGAATTCTCGCTGACCGATGACAGAGGGGCATTCCGAATCGTAAATTTGCCCCGTGGCGTTTATCGCGTAGAGGCCAGACCTCGTTCGCTCTTTCTTCAGTCACATTTGATCCCTGAAGAGATCCGCACTGATGGAACGTCGGAAATCCAGTATGCCCGCACTTTTTATCCCGACGTCTTGGAGGATGCTCTCGCTGTGCCGATAAGCGTGACCGCGGGAGCCGAAACCGAGGGATTGGATATTCGTCTTCAAGCAGGACCAGTCCTGCGCATTAGTGGTAAAGTGATCACCGAACTTCCTGCCGACAAGAATCGTTTAATATCCCTCTCCGATCAATATGGGGTGGATTATGGAGCGGCTAAAATCAAAGGGGATGGAACTTTCGAGTTCTGGCGCATGAATGCCGGCAGGTATCAGTTAAGAGTTCTCCCTCTGTGCGCCGGAGGCCCAACGCTGAATGTGGCAGTAGTCGTCGGCCGCTCCCCTGTTGATAATGTTGAAATAAAGATCCCGGCTTCTCCAAGTCCGTCCGGAAATCAGGGCACACAGCCATGTGTTCCACCGCGCATAGGAATTCTTTAGTACGCTCGGCAAATCCGTAACCCATCGACCAACCTGAGTCAGGATTGGCCCGCGGTTTGACGCCGATGGCCATTTAGACGACAACTGTGTTGTCTTCAAGGGCGATGCCAACTGGGCTTCGATCAAAGCAACGGGTGGCGATCAGTACGCGTGGAGCGACAAATCCACCTACGTCAAGAACCCGCCGTACTTTGAAAACATGGCCGACCCGGCAACCCGCGTGAAGGATCTGACGGGTCTGCGCGCCCTCGCCGTGTTGGGCGATTCGGTCACCACCGATCACATCTCACCGGCCGGCAACATCGCTAGAGATTCCGCCGCAGGCAAGTATCTGCAGAGCCTGGGCGTTGCCCCGGGCGACTTTAACAGCTACGGCGCACGCCGCGGCAACCATGAAGTG
>CAIRSA010000160.1 GCA_903881085.1 uncultured Acidobacteriia bacterium | reverse complement strand
CTGTTACAGGCCGAACTGCAGTCCTGGCAGCAGCAGAGAAACGCTGCAAAGCGAGGCATCGAGTGGACGTTTACGCGTCAAAAGGCGGACCGCAAACTGAGTAAGCATTATGTTCCGTAATTACATTGTTCTGATACTAGTCTGCCTGCCCATGAAATTAATGGGAGCAGACGGCGCACCCGCCCGAGCCATATTACGGTAGAAATTAAAAGTATCCTTCCCGTTTGCGATCTTCCATGGCGGAGCTGGAGCGCCGGTCATCAGCACGGGCACCCCGTTCACTGGACGAAGTGGTGATGATGTCCTCGATGATCTCCTGCACGGTAGCGGCTTCGGATTCCACGGCGCCGGTGCAGGTCATGTCGCCGATGGTGCGAAAGCGGACGCGGCGGGTGACCTGAGTTTCTCCAGGTTGCAGGCCGACGCAATCGGATTCGGCAAGGAAGACACCCTCACGCGTGATGCAGGCCCGCTCGTGGGTGAAGTAAAGCGATGGAACTTCAAGCCGCTCCTGCAGGATGTAACTCCAGATATCCAGTTCCGTCCAATTGCTGATGGGAAACACGCGAAAATGTTGGCCCGCGTCCTTGCGTGCATTGAACAGCGACCACAATTCCGGCCGCTGGTTGCGCGGGTCCCATTGCCCGAATTCGTCGCGAAACGAAAAGAAGCGTTCTTTGGCACGGGCCTTGTCTTCATCGCGGCGAGCGCCTCCGATAGCAGCATCGAAACGGAGTTCGCGAATGGCATCGAGCAACGTGACGCTCTGAAGCGAGTTGCGGCTCGCGCCGATGCCGGTCTGTTCTTTTACGCGGCCCTGTCGAATGGAATCCTCCACGGTGCGCACCTGCAGACGAGCGCCAATCTTCTTGACCCACCAGTCGCGATATTCGATGGTCTCCTGAAAATTGTGCCCGGTATCAATATGCAGCAGCGGAAACGGCAGTGGACCTGGAAAGAAGGCCTTGCGAGCGATGTGGCTAACAACAATCGAGTCTTTTCCGCCGGAAAACAACATCACCGGCCGCGCGGCCTCCGCCACCACCTCGCGCAAGACATAGATCGCCTCCGCTTCCAGCGTTTGCAGGTGGGAAACCTCGTATGAAAGGGTCGTCTGCATCAGGCGTTTCCCACTAACTGCCAATCATGGGCGCCGCGCCGTTGGTAGATGCTGGCTCCAGCCATGGAATGCAGGTAGATCCAGTTGTTGTCCACCAGATTCCGGATATCGGAGTTGGCCTGCAAGATGGCTTCGATACGCTCACAAGGCGCATCAATGAACACCTGCAAGCGCAGCGGCTCGTGCACCCACTTTGAGCCGTCGTGAAGCGATTGCATGGGCAGCCCGGTTCTCAAGTCGCCGGCGTTCCCTTCCCACACACCGAATTTGCCGGCAACGTTGTGGAGCACTTTGTTGCCGCTTCCCCAAAGCTGGTTGTTCACCGTGGATCCGTAGTATTGAAGGTTGATCCAACTGGCGACGACAACTGGCGCTATCAGAATCAACTGCAAAACCGATGAATCAGGATCGGCCGCGGAATCGTAGTCATGCAAGAACACACGGCCGCCCAGATCGAGCTTTTCTGTTCTTGTACGTGGAGCGGCGATGAAGGCGGCATTGCCTGCCAAGCCCCATTCTGGCCGGACTTCCGACCAATCGGCACTACGTCGGCGGGCTTCGCGGTCCAGCTTATCCGAAGGTGGAATGGAATGCCCAACACGCTTGGCGCGCGCAAGCCGCGAGGCGTTGCTCAACCACTTTTCGATCTCAATCCTCTGCTTATCCGTAAGCAGATTCGCGTCATAGAGAATCACGTCATCGGTTGTCGTTACGTGAAGAGCGGCGGCGAACACCGTGTCTTCGGGAATCGCCACGCCGCGCGCCTTCAACTGCTCTCGCACTTCCCGATCGTTCATCAGCGCGGCGGCAAAGCGCGCGTTGACGTCACCCTTGTGCCCGCCACAGGCGCCGCAATCGAGGCTGGAAGCGTAAGGATTATTCTCCGTACTGCTGCCGTGTCCGCAGATGAGGACCACGGGCGCAAGACGACTTACGTCCAGGCTCATATTCTTCAGCGCACCAGCCACCAGGTCCACCCGCTCCGAAAGTGGAATGTCCCAGGTAAGCAGCGGAGCAGGCGTCGCGACTGACGGAGAGGCCGCAGCCTTCCTCAGCATTTGCGCGCCTAAGAAAACTCCGCCGACTTCGACGGAGGAGAAGCAGGCCGAAGCCGATTTGGTTAAGTGCTTCCACGCCGTCGTAGCAGCCGTGAGGATATCCCCGAACCCCGATGGCCGCGGCTTGGCATCGAGTTCATGACGAGGCGAAAGCAGCACAGGACACAGCGCCGAATCCTTGAATGCGACAGGCATGCCGAAAAATCCAGCAAAACCGATGGTTTGAATTTCCGGCGATTGCGCCTCCAGTGCCCGGCGATAGACTTCAGAGCGAACGTCAATGCAAAACACTGCCTGCATCTGTTTGCGGGCAGTGGTCCGCGATGGCGGCGCCACACTGTGCAGCTTGCCAACCAGATTTGTTCGAAAGGCCTGTTCTGCCGCCAGTTGAGCGATGTACCTGGCTGTGGAGAAACCAGCCGCGGCCGCCGATTCGGTGTACTTGCAGCGCCACATTTCATCCAGGGATAACAGTGCCACGTCGTAGACCAGGCGTATAGCGAGCACCTGCTTCACAAGTTGTGAGCCGGGGGTCTGGCGATCATGATAAGCGGCGTAGGCACTCCAGCCAGGCACGCTCATCAACTCGCAATGCAGAAAGTCCACCATGGTATCCGCCGGAACCTTGAGCAGACGCAGGCAGTGCGCAATGGCGGCATCTTCGAAATCGGGCAGAGATTGAACGTGCCGCCGAAAGCCTGGCAATCCAGCAACCTCAGCGTTGGCATCGATCTCCGCCACGCGCTTCCAGGCCTGAAACAGAGATTCGCCTTTCCAAGGCATGCTCCAGGATGCCTGGCCACAATCGAAATAAGATGCGCACCACTTGGAGATCTCATCGACAACAAACGAGCCCCAGGCCGAGCCGCGCTTAGCATCCAGCCCGTCAGCGACTGTAAGAATTCGCAGAGCATTGTCCTCGCGCTGCAACTCCGCGGTCAGCCAAGTCAAAGGGTCGGCCGGAGCCCTCTGTCCCCCCAGTTGTTCGAGCGCGGATTGTACATGCTGGGCCTGGATCGCTCCGTTGCGGATTTGATTCAGGAAGTAGTCACTATCCATGACAACGGATCCCTTCGCCACTGTTCCCAGCAGGCGCGCCGCTTCGGGAAAGGGCATTTCCGCCAGGCCCAGAAATGGATTGACGGCGACAAAATTCCTTAGCGGCCAAAGAGGTGCGATCCTGCGGCAGGCCGCCTCAATCGCCACAGCTTGCACTTGTTTTTCCTCAACGGGAAGAGCGCTCAATGTCATTTAGATTTCCCTCCTTGCGATGGCTGCGGGCCATAGCGCAGTCGTAAGCCGGTTTGCCAACGTGTTTAAGTAGAAGCCGTTTCTGGCATGGATGTAGAGATGAGTTCCAAGCACGCTTCGGCTCAGCCTCGGCAACTGCGCTTGGGCCAGAGCAATAACGAGGAAGAGCGCGAGCAGCGGAACGGCGAGCCAGCCGGTTTCGCGCGGCAGCGGCGTCACAATGTACGCGGCTGCGCCCTCCAGCAAAAGGTAGGCAAAACTGAGGACCGCGCCGAGTACGACAGCGCTTGAAGGCCGATCGCTAGCGCTCCAAATCAGTTGCGCCAGAGCGAGTACAAAGATGCCATTGAGAACAGGCTGATCGAGCGGATCGGCGTGCAACATCCAAGCCGTGGCGGCGAAGATCCCAAGCGCGCATATCAGTCCGATCCCCATCGCGACTGGAGTAACGGAACGCTTATGCGGCTGAGGGGCCGCTTGAACCGCCCCACCTGCGGATAGGAAAGCATGCGCCTTGTAGAGAGAGTGCGCTACGAGATGAAGCAACGCTAAGTGGAAGGCACCCAATCCGCATTCGAGCATCATGAAGCCCATCTGCGCGACGGTTGAGAATGCGAGATTCCGCTTCACGCTCGCCTGGGTTAGCATGACCACCGAAGCAAACAGCGCAGTGAAGCCACCCACCATGGCCAGCGCGTCCAGCGCTGCGCCGGAGAGCGAGACTAGCGGACTGAGGCGGATTATGAGAATCCCGCCCGCATTGATGATTCCCGCGTGCATCAGCGCAGAGACAGGAGTTGGCGTTTCCATCGTGTCAGGCAGCCAGCTGTGAAAGGGAAATTGGGCGGATTTCAACAATGCCGCGAACACCAGAAGCGCGCAGATCCAACTGATGTTCAGTGGCAGCCGCTCCAAGCCTGCGGCCTTCAGTTGTGCGGCCGCATTGAAGATTGGTTGAAACTGCCAGGTGCCAAATTCACGATAGACCAATATCAGCGCGGCTAACAGCGCGCCATCGCCCAGGCGGCTGATGAGAAATTTCTTTCTGGCGGCAAGCAACGCGCCCGGGCGATTGCTATAAAACTGCAGCAACTGGTGCAGGCTTAGACTGATGCCTAACCAGGCCAAGGCAAACAGCAACAGGTTTTGGGCGAGTACCAGCCCGATCACACATGCGCCAGTGAGGTAGAGCCAGAAGGAAAAGCGCTGCCGCCCCGGATCGCCCATCATGTAGCGTTTGGAATAGCGCGTGATGATGACAAACAGAAGCGTGCTCAGCACCAGTAGCACAGTGGTAAGGCCGTCCAGCAATGGATTGATCATTTCTTGCAGGATAGGCCAGATAGGTACCTTCTTTCCAATAGATGTTTTATATCGAATCGTTCTATATGATATATGTGAATAGAACAGTATGTTTCTCAACTATCATCACCTGCGTTATTTTTGGGCCATCGCGCATGAAGGCAGCCTGACGAAGGCAGCGGAAAACATGAACGTGGCGCAGTCGGCACTCAGCATTCAACTACGCCACCTGGAGGAAACCCTGGGCCATCCGCTGTTTGTGCGCAAGAATCGGCAATTGGTTCTCACGGAAGCCGGACAGATGGCGTTGCAGTATGCCGATTCGATCTTTCGAACCGGCGAAGAATTGGTGGATACCCTGCAGCACCGGTCCCGAAAGACTCGCCAGGTGCTGCGCGTGGGAGCCGTAGCCACGCTATCGCGCAATTTCCAATGGGAGTTCGTTAAGCCCTTGCGCAGTAGACGAGACGTGGAACTAGTATTGCGATCGGGTGGCGTGCGCGACCTGATTACGCAACTGCGCAACCACGAGGTCGACGTCGTCCTTTCCAATCAGGCGCTGCGGCGCGATGCGGAGACGAGGCACTACAGCCATCTGCTGGCCGAGCAGGAGGTGAGCCTGGTGGCGCGGCCAGCGAAGAGCAAGAAGAAGTTTCACTTTCCCGAGGATTGCCGCACTACTCCCATGATTCTACCGAGCCTGGAAAGCGATATTCGCGCTGGCTTCGATCTGATTTTGGATCAGGCCGGGATTCGTCCGGTAATAGCAGCGGAAGTGGATGACATGGCAATGTTGCGCGTGCTTGCGCTCAGGCTGCGCGGAGTCGCACTAGTGCCGAAAGTGGTGGTGCAAGACGAGCTACGGGCCGGCCTGCTGGTGGAATGTTACCGCGTGCCCTCGATCAAGGAGAGATTTTATGCGATCACGCCGAGCCGCACATTTCCCAATCCTTTGGTCAAAGAGCTTGTCCTGAAATACGCCAAGGGTTAGCGGCAAATGCATTCCGGCCCCGCGTGGAATTGGGCCGGGAAATGGAAATTCAATTGATCCCGAAGAACCGCTTACTAACGTGCGCGGCTCGGTAAGCAGCAGGCAACCGCTAACCGAGCACCGCACGTTAGTAAGCGGTTTTGGATCATGCCATTTTCCTTCGAGGTCAGGATGTCTGAAACTAGCGGGCGGCCAACTGACGCAGCACGTAGGGCAAGATGCCGCCGTTACGGTAGTATTCCACTTCGCGCGGAGTATCGATGCGAAGCTTGGCCTGGAAAGTAATGTCACCTGCGCGAACGGTCACGGCACGGCCACCAGTGGCGAGAGCTTCGACGACGCCTTCCACATTAAAGCTTTCCTGGCCGGTGAGGCCGAGCGATTCGCGATTCTCTCCAGCAGGGAATTCCAGCGGCAGAACGCCCATGCCCACGAGGTTGGAACGATGAATGCGCTCAAAACTTTCCGCG
>CAIRSA010000159.1 GCA_903881085.1 uncultured Acidobacteriia bacterium | reverse complement strand
TACCCCTCACTGACGAGGCTTCCCAAGGCTTGGAGACTAGACGGACAACTGGAGTATCTTGTTCTTCGCGCAATAACTATGTGGCGTTGGGCGATTCGTCTGTCCAGAGTTCCGCAAAGAAGATTTCACTCACCAACAGCTTGCCGGCCCGATGCAATAGGAGCCTCAAGCTCATCAACATTCTCTGCACTCAGATGTGGAGGTTCATGAATTGCCCGCAATAATGCTGCCGCAGACCCTGGCCGCTCGTTTGGCAGAGCTTCAACGAGCATCAGCAACCGCTCTATTGCCAATTCCTGAAGGCTTCGCTCAGCTCCATCGGGAAGTTCAATTTGAAGGCCGGCCAAAGTGTTTACCCCACGCCCATTATGCCAGGATGGTGGCGGGGTGGCGGAACAAGACGACTACCCAGCACCAACAGCCGATGTCGTTGTCCGGCAATTAGGTAAAATCAGGTTAGGTGGCCCAACATGGACTGGTCAAAATTCAATCTCGCGATGACTGACCCGCAGTATTTGCACGGAGTGCCCGTCTTCAAAGATGAACCGCGCATGCCCGTACAGGCGGTATTGGACAATCTCGAGGACGGCTTGACGCCAGAGGAAATTGCGTCAGCTTACCAGCTTGACCTGAACCTGGTCAGAGGAGTCAGAGACTTCGTCGAAAGCGAGCGGCTTGCGCATCCTGTTCGATAAGAATGTACCCTATCCACTTCGCCGCCATTTCGCCGAACACGAAGTGATTACGGCTGCGGAAATGGGCTGGGGCCGGCTGGTAAACGGGCTTCTACTACAGGCTGCCGAGGACGACGGATTCGATCTCATGGTGACAGCCGATCAAAATCTCAGTTACCAATAAAATCTAAGCAACCGGAGGATTGCGTTGGTAGTTCTAAGCACCAATCACATCCGCGAGCTGCAAACGCAGGCCGATAAACTTGTGGCGGCTGTCAATGCCGCAACAGAGAGTAGCTACGAGTTTGTCAGATTCGAATTGCCTCCCAGGCCAGATAGCAAGAAGTTTATAGAATAAGATTTATTCTTCACGCCTCGGGCCACCGGTATTTGTGCGCATGAAACCTTAAACCTAAATAGAGCAGTCGACGGCAAATCCGGATGGGTGGCGAGACTGCGCAAACTGGGGACTGCCTACATGTTTCCGGCGTCTTTTGCCGGAATCATGCGGGCTGTCCCCGGTTTACCCAACGAGATACCGCCCGCAATGCGAGTCACCCGGCAGGTGACGAGCACGTTGCATGCAACCGATGCCAAATGTTGGAGATACCTTTTCCAGATGCGTTCAACTGCTCTTTCCAGGTTAAACAATTCATTCGCCCATCAACGCTGGCGGCCTATACGTTCACAAGCCGATGCAAATTATTTTCCCATGAAGCGAAAAGACTTATTCAGCGAATCGCATCTCCCCGCATGCAAAATCGGTAGACACCCATGCTACATTCAGCTAGCAGGGCAGGAGAACTATTTTGCCGCTTGCTGCACGCCCCATGCGCGTTCGATCACCTCGAAGCCCGTTGGATCGTGTTTCTTAAGTTCCGGGCGGACGAAGGGAAAGAAATCGTTCGTACCAAAGTACGACTCGCTGAGCTCGGCAAAATATTCCATCTGGTTGTTCAGCGCATAATGCTTCTGAACTTTGCCTTGGATGTGCAGCACGGAATCATACGTGCCACTCTGTTTAGCGTTCTGCCAGGCATTGAGGATCGGAGGATATTGGTATCCGAATTGACGGAAATGATAGGCGTGCGCCAGTTCATGCAGCACCATCCATGGCTGCTGGCGGGTCCAGCTTATGAAGTTCTCGGCGTTCCCGATTTCGACCGAGTTCGCCATGTGCGGATTGAAGCCGTGGCCGGATAGCCACTCGGCCGACGGGTGAAATGCCATGCAGGCTGTTCCCGATTTGCGGTTCACCCAGATCGGCACGGCACGGATTTTTTCCAATGCCGGCGCGGGCACCATGCGCACGATGCCGTGAAGTTGCGAAGTCAGTTCGGCAACCACCTTGGCAAGGGTTTCGTCATTCGCCTTGGCGAAGGAATCTTCGATCAGCACCTGCCAGCCATTGATGGTTCGCGTTTCATAGCCGGGTTCTGCGGCCGCCATGAGCAGGCTGAAGGAGAGGAGGAAGATGAGGCGCATTTCTACAGGATAACGTGGCATGATGAGGTTGATGGGGAATCGGCAGGTCAAATTATCGTGTGGGTTGGCGTTGGGGGTCTTTGGTATTTTTGGCGCCCTCAATATTTAGCGCAGGTTGAGGTTGAGCCGTTTCCGCGAGAGCTTGTGGATTGCCAGCTTCCGAGCCACCACTGCACAATAACGGATTTATGGCCCTCCCCGAGACTGGTCGCGCCTCGGATGTCGGATATCAAGCCGCTGGAGCCGTCCAAAACGGGACTGAAGGCCCGCGCAGACTGAAGTCCGCCCTACGGTTTATACGAGATTGAGTACACGTCGACATATTCGCCGTCCGCGCCACTGGGGACGGGATCGAAGCGCAGGCCGGTAATCCAGTCTTTCCACAAGGGCGCTGCGGTCATGTCGACTTCGATGGTTTGAACGCTGCCGTCATTCACTGCGTTGAACAAAAGGCTTTGTGCGGCGGAAAAGCCTTGGCCGGGGGTGGACCAGAAACTTTGCGCCTGCGCCTGTTTGCTGCGCCAGGCGCCTCGCACATAAAGTTTCGGTACGTCCTCGGCACGAAAGTACGCGGGCGGGCCGATCATCTGCGGATCGTTCTTATCCACCAGCACGCGCAAATGTCCGCGGACCGGCGCGCCGGCATCGGTCGCATTCACGTAGGTCCAATGTTGCCGGTCGCGGCGAAACACATAATCGGGCCGGGCTTCCGCGCGGTGGTCGTAAGCATAGCCGCGGATCTGCTCGAGCGTGCCGGCAATCAAATCATATTGATAGGTGTAGCGGATATTGCCGTCGAGCACTTCGCGATGCAGCGGCGAGATATACCCGGTGCTGCCATCTTTCGGCCCGCCAACATTGGGTCTGCCGGCAAAGCCGCCGATGAAGCGGTAGACACCAGGATGGAAAACTCCAAGCCCGATGCCGGCATCGTTGATCAGCGCGGCCCAGTTTTCGGTTGCCGTCCAACCTGTCCACGGAGGGCCGGCGTTTTGCACCAGGCGTGGCGCGGCGTTCGAGAAGGGCTCGCTGCCATCGTAGGTGTAGAGTTTGTAGAACGTGCCGTTGGTGTAGACAGCGGGAAGTTCCTGATCATAGGCCCCGTACTGCGTGCGATCGGTCCGCATGTTGCGCAAACGGGCACTGACGTGGGCCACGTTGCCCTCGAGAGTAATCCACGTATCGAACGTGCACTCGCAGGGCTTGTTGTTGAGCGCCCACTGCATCGGCAGCGTGCGAACGAAGAGCGTGGTGCCATCGTTCACGTGTTTGAGCACGGTGGACTTATTGCGGTAGACGTCTCCGGTGCCGATGGGATTCCACGGCCAGTCCTTCCACGCCGGATGGGCAACGCCGTAGGGCTTTGGGCCGGAGTAGTAGGACTGCTGGATCTGGCGGCCGAGATCGGCCGAGTTGATCATGTTCTCGCCGCCGTTGAGCGTGAGAAAAGTAATGCTGCCACCAAGGTCGAGATCAACGCCGATACGGATGACGCCGTTATCCAGATAGTCCATCTGTGCGTGCGCGACGCAGATAGTGGCGAAAAGGAAGAGGAGGCGCATCTATTTGCCTATCAGCTTCACAGGACCGAGAATGCCCGATGGCACGGGCTTCAGATTATCCATATCCTGCGGTTGGAAGCGGTCACCATAGCGAGTGGTGAGCAGTTTGTAATTGGGCATGCTGGAGCCTGCCATGCGATTGATCGCGGTGTTGGCGACTTCAATCTTCAGCTTGTTTTCGCCGGCAACCAAAAAGGAGGTGACATCCACTTCATAAGGAGGCAGCCAGACAGAGCCGGCCCGTTTGCCATTCACATAGACGACGGCCGATTCGCGCACAGGCCCTTCGAACCACGCCCGCATGCCAGGCTTGTTCGATTTGGGATCTTCAAGCGCAGTACCAGGGCCAAAATCGATGCGCGCCTGCGCGGGTTTCGCAGTGATCGTGAAAGATTTTTCGTAGATAGCAGAGCCGGAGAAGTAGCGCGTGCGCGCATCGTCAGTGAGCGATTTCAACGCGTCCATCTGCATCTTCACATCGCCCGCAGTCACTTGCCAGCCGGCACTCAAGTCGGCCAGTTCCGTGCGCGCGAAGGCCGGTTTGGCTGGCAGTTGGCGCTTGGTGAACACCAGCATTTTAGAACCGTAGGGCGTGAACTCAACGTTGTTCAGATCGGCGTGCGAGACAGCGCCGTTGAACGGATCCCACCATTCGGGCTGCATGCCATGCACACGGAATTTCAGCGTCGCGGTAACGGGCTTGTTCGATGTGTTGGCCAGGAAGTAGATCTCTTCGGTGGCCGTCGTGCGATGGACGAATCCCACCTCAGCAGGCAATATGGCATCGGCGGGAAGCATAGCGTGCAGCGTTTCGGCAAGCTGATCGTCAGTCGTCATGGCGATGGATTCGGAGATCTTGCGAACTTCGCCGGAGTCCGATTCTTCCTCTTTCAAACCAGGCGCCAGCGAAGGCTTGCGGCGCGTGGCAATGACTTTGGCACCTTGCAGTTTGCGATAGGCGGCAACGGGAATGCGTTCCACGTTGGGCATGACGACCACTTTGTAGTGGATGCCCAGCTTCATGATGGCTTCGTCGTCAATAAAATCGAAGTTGTAGCCGGCGGCAAGCACGCGCGCGACGGCCTCCTGCAATCCGGTCATCTCTTCCATGCCGCGATTGATGGAGATGCGCGTCATCTTGAACTGCGACTGCACATCGGCGGTGGGCAGATAGATGGCAACGTCGTTCTGCGGCTTGCCCTGGCGCAGCATGAAGCTCACGCGCTGCAGATACTTCGTAATGTCGGGCATCACGATCCACCACGGGTTGTGATTGTTGAACACGGCAGCAGCGTAGAAGCGCCAGCCGGGCTCGCCCGCGTATTCGGGCGAATAGGGCCAACCATGGGCGATCAACTGCGTCACGCCTTCCAGAAAATGGCGGTCGGCTTCGGCTTTCATGTCGAGCGGCGTTGCGCGGAAGGCGGGCGAATGCAGCCACGTCCAGGTTTCAGACGACGTGACGGGCTTGCCATACAAATGGCTGGCCGATGAGGCCCAGCGCGCGTCTGAAAACTTGTTCCAGTCCATGCCCTCGCCTTCCGGCAAGTCGACCAGCGCCTGCGACGAGAGCGAGACCGGAGGCACTCCATAGGTCTGCGAGCGTAGCAGCGTGCCGTGCTGGCGGGCGTATTCGTGCAGTGGTCGTAGATAGTTTTCGTTAACGAGTTCCGTTAACGTGCGGCCATAGTCGTAGCGAATGGCGGCGGTCTTGGGCCCGATGTCTTCGTTCAAGGCCGCGAGATAAGGCAGCAGATCGTAGCCGCGCCGCTTCTTGAATTCGGCCGGCAGATTGTCCGTCCAGTCTCCGGCAAAGACTTCCAGGCTATCGCTGAAGATGGCGCGAGGCTTGGTTTGGATGATCTTGTCGCCTGCCCAACGCAGGTGGTTTTGCAGTGCCGCGGCGTTGAAATGATCGAGCACGAAGCCTTCGGCGCCCACGGCCGCGCGCTTCACCATCATGCCGTAGCGCCCGGCGATGAAGTAGCGCGTGGTGTTGTCGTCGGGAGCGTCGGTCTTGATGATGGTCTCGCCTTCGGTGAGATAGGGCGCGGGCGCGCCCTTCCTAACCTTTTCAATGCGCAGGCGTCCGGCGGCTTGCGTCACGGGGATGTTGGGACCGCCATAGGGCCAACCGCTGCCCAGCGTGAGATCGTAGCGCAGGCCCAATTCACGGGCCTTTGCCGCGGTGAAGGTCAGGGCGTCAACGAATTCGGGCGAAAGATAGGTCAGGTTTTTAATGCCTCGTGCGGGGTCGTCCATCGCCATAGGATAAGTGGGCTGCACTTCAAAGCCGCCGATGCCGCCCTGCTTCATGGCGCGCATTTCGCGTTCCAGTTGGGGCTTGGTAACGGAGGGTCCGAACCACCACCAGCGCACCATCATGCGGCTGTCGTCAGGTGGGGTTTGGAAAGATTTTTCGAGGTCTGCGGAAAGGAGAACGGTAGAGATGAGGAAAAGTAAGATACGCATAATTATTTTGACCACTGCGGGTCAAGCATGAGAAAGCCATGCGCGTAGCGGCGGCCGAATTCGCGCAGCGCGGCGGCATCGAAATGCACGTTGTCGCTCTTCGGCTTCAGCCCGTGCGAGTTGACGAACGCGATGCGAGAAATGCCGATGGGGGTCATGGCCAACTGTTCATTCACTACGCTGGCGAATGGCGCTTCGTAAAACTCGCCCAGTTGACCGACCACCACGGGCACGTCGGGCAGACTGAGATCTTCCCGCAGCGAGCCGATCACTTTAGCGAAACGTTCCCGATAGGACTTGGCCTTTTCCACCTTGCCCGAATCGGCCTCGCCCTGGTGCCACAGAATGCCACGCAGTTTGCCGGCTTTCATAGCAGCCCGCGCGCGCAGCAGCGCATCGGCATAGAGCTTTCCTCCCGGATTCCACTCGTCAAGGCTGGTGCCACCGAACGCCGCGGGGATGAGGCCGATGTTCGCTCCAGTGTTCGACTTGAGCAACTCGCGCGCAAACGACCGCCCGATGCCGACTCCTGCGACGGCGGGCTTGTCCCAATGCAGCGGGTCGACCGCCGGCTTCCATTCCAGCTCCTTGTTCAGCATGTACACGTGGGGCATGGGTTCTTTGTCCTGCGCCTCCACCGTGCCGCGTCCGGCCATGTTCGATTGGCCAATGAGCAGGAACAGTTGCAAGTCGGCCGGCGCTTGCGCGAGCAGCGGCGACAGCGTCAACAAGAGGAGTAGAAGGGTGCGTTTCACAACTTTAGTTTAGTACGCCGGTGCGCGCGCGGTGGGTTCGTTTTTTTTCGCGCAAGTCGCTTAGCGTGTATCGGTTAGGTACGATTTTTGGGTTCGTTTCGTAATTTAGGTCTGGCTTTGCCATGCTTTCTCCGTTTTCAGACAGCGGCCGAGGGGCCGCCGCACCACTTTCACACCATGACAGTACAAGCTGATTCCCTGAGCGGAGCAGCTAAATGTTACACCGGTCTGGAGATAAAAGATCGGGCTGGGCTGTGAACCGCGGGCTCAGTTTACGATATCCTGGAACAACGACGATTATTATGAGGATTTGCGTTTTGGCTTGGCTCGCCCTGGCACAGCTGTGTTTTGCCGTGCGGCCATATGAAGTAGAGCACTATTCCGTGATGGTGAAGCCCGATCTGGCGGCGAAGAAGATCGAAGGCGAAGTTACGATCAATTACCGGTCCCTGGAAGACAGGCTGGAAAAAGTTGTACTCGATTCCGGCGAGCTTACCATCGATGAGGTTTTCGAAGAAAAGACCGCGCTGAGCCATGCCATTGGGGCACGCCAGTTGGCTATTTCCCTGAAAAAGCCGCTCATGAAGGGGGAGCGCCGTTCCGTGCGTATTAAGTATCATGGCACCCCCACGCGCGGCATCCGATTCTATCCCGATCAGGTCTACACCGTCTTCACCACCAGCGAATGGATGGTGTGCAATGAAGAACCGGGCGATCTGGCGACTTACTCTCTACGGTTGCTGGCGCCGATGAATCTGCGCGTGGTTGCCAGCGGCGTATTGAAACGGGAAGAGAACTATAACGGGCTGAAAGTTTCCGATTGGGAGCAGACAACACCTATCCCGGCGTTCGTTTTCGGCTTCAGCGCTGGAAAATTTACCGAGGCAAACGAAAAGGAAGGCCTGATCACACTGCGCTATTTGGGCGCGAACCGGACGCAGGATCAGTTGCGGAAGATCTTCCGCGTGACTGGCGCCGCTGTTCGCTACTACCGCTCGCGATCCGGCGTGGCCTATTCGGAAGCCGCCTACACCCAGGTGCTCTCGCAAGGTTCCATTGAGCAGGAGGCCGCCGGCTTCACCATGCTCTCAGACGCCTACGGAGACCAGGTGCTACAGAAGGCCGACGATACCTGGCTGATCGCCCACGAACTGGCGCACCAGTGGTGGGGCGTCGGCGTGGCCTGCCAGGATTGGACCGATTTCTGGTTGAATGAAGGCATCGCCACGTTTATGGCCGACACTTTTCTGGAATTCCAGTACGGCAAGGCGCGGTACACGGCAGAGATGGAGCGGTCAAAGAAGGCTTATGAGGACGCGAAGGCCGCTGGCAAGGACCGCCCACTTTCGTTCACCGGCTGGAAGACGCCGCAGGAGGCCAGCGGGCCGATCCCGTATCACAAGGGCGCCTGGGTAATGCATCTGCTGCGCCAGAAACTGGGCGAATACAAGTTCTGGAAGGGCATGGAGATCTACACGGGAATGTACTGGGGCAAGACGGCAAAGAGCAGCGACTTGCAGGGTGTGATGGAAGCGATTTCGGGGATGGACCTGAAGGACTTTTTCAACGAGTGGGTTTACCGCTAGGAATCCGCCGAGGGACCGCGGCAAACATCACCGCGGCGCCTCCGGATCAAGTTTGTATCGAGGCCACAACAGCGAGTCCCCCTTACACGTAAGGCCGAATAACAACGCTGTCCGATTTGACTCGACTTACAACTTACCTATGACTATACCAACCGATTGGGCTATTGGATATTGGGGAAATTACCTAGAACATACTAGGTAATTTCTCCGCCGCCTAATCAGCGCCGAGGTACAGTACAGGTTTGGCCACGTCACCTATCGATGCAACTCGCGGATCGCGGATGATGACCCTGGCGCCAGCCGCCAGATCGTGCAAGCCTTGAGACTTCCGGGTCATAAACATCGCAATGAAGCAGGGCAGGCCGAAGACCTGCTTTACCAGTGAACGCATGAACGCCCTAGCGATCGGGAGATTCTCATCGCTCTCCGAACAGATGATGCGGATATTACTCTTGCGATGCCCAATGGTTCCGCCATAGCGGGAAACCATGACCGGCTCATAAGCGATGATCGCCACGATGATGACAACGAACCCCAAAATCCTGGCGATTGGGCTGTCCTCAAAAAGAATGGCGGTGGCAAGCGCCGCGACAATGAAAAATCCTGTGCCAATGAGCCCATCCATGATGAGGGCGTGGAAACGGAGCCTGAACGCGGCGTAGAGAACGGGTGGCGCGGATTGCGGTTGTGGCGACATGCAGGGATAGCCCTCAACTACCGCTGCTATTATATACCTCGGTCGGCGTCTCTGTTTCCAGTTAGAGGCCGGTCATTTTTTCTATGTGTTCGGGGTAGCGGGTTCCTTCGACGGTGATCCTTGCCACAGCCAACTCAATGCCGTTGAGATCCTCGGCGGTAAGTTCAACGGCGACGGCGCCAATGTTTTCGTCCAGGCGATGCAGCTTGGTAGTGCCAGGAATCGGTACGATCCACGGCTTCTGCGCGAGCAACCACGCCAGCGCGATCTGGGCCGGGGTCGCCTCTTTCTTTGCGGCAATGGCGGCCAGCAGATCGACCAGTGCCTGATTCGCCTTCAACGCTTCGGGCGTGAAGCGCGGAAGCGTGCTACGGAAGTCGGAAGTCCCGAATTTGGTTGATTCGTCGATCTTGCCAGTGAGGAAGCCTTTGCCAAGCGGGCTGTACGGGACAAAGCCGATGCCCAGTTCTTCGAGCGTTGGGATCACTTCCTTTTCGGGAGTGCGCGTCCACAGCGAGTATTCGCTTTGCAGGGCGGTGACGGGTTGGACGGCATGCGCGCGGCGGATGGTTTTGACGCCCGCTTCAGAGATGCCGAAGTGTTTCACTTTGCCTTGCTGAATCAGATCCTTCACGGCGCCTGCTACGTCTTCGATTGGCACTTCGGGGTCCACGCGGTGCTGGTAGAAGAGATCGATTGCGTCCACCTTCAGGCGCTGCAGTGAGGCGTCGGCAACTTGCCGGATTCGCTCGGGGCGGCTGTTCGGGCCGATGAAGCCTGGCGAGGCGTCGGGCTTTAGCTGGAAACCGAATTTGGTGGCGATGGTGACTTTGCCGCGGAACGGGGCGAGGGCTTCGCCAACCAGTTCTTCATTCAGAAATGGGCCGTATACTTCGGCGGTGTCGAAGAACGTGATGCCGCGTTCTACGGCAGCGTGGAGAAGTGCGGTCATCTCCTGTTTGTCTTTGGGCGGGCCGTAGGAAAAGCTCATCCCCATACAGCCCAGCCCGAGGGCTGATACTTCGAGGCCGCTGTTGCCTAATTTGCGTTTTTGCATGCTTGCTCCTTTTGATTCCTGTCTATTCCAGGTTAAGGCTGATTGCCTTTGGAGCGGTATCCCGATTCTTCCTAATTTATTGCCTGATTCTCTTGCAACTTGGAGAAGTTAGCCTTTGGGTGAGAATCCTCTGCGGCCCACTTATCAGTGCCCACGTTTTGTTTCAATCATTTAGAAACCGCTCCCTCCTAAGGGGTGAAGGAATCGGTTTGACCGCAAATTGGACAGGCGACCTGTCCGCCGTAGCCTTGGCGAAGGAGGATCCGCCTGTCCAAATTCTAATTTTCCACACCTTATTCTAATTCCCTTTCAAGTTGAGACTAACTATCCATGGCCAGGACGTGAGACTGCGCATTGCTTTAGCATCTCCCGCCATACGCGGGAGGCCCGTT
>CAIRSA010000158.1 GCA_903881085.1 uncultured Acidobacteriia bacterium | reverse complement strand
TCGACGCCTTCGACCTTGAAATTCCAGGGGCTTACGAGCGAACGTAACGTCAATGTAACATCGTTACGCCCGTTCCAATTGTTGAAGTATTTCTGTTTACGATTTGAACCGTAAGAATCTAATTGTCTACATGCGCTGAGGGCAAGGTGAATTTAGAATTAGTCAGGGCAGGCAAATTGCCTGCCCCACCCTTGAAAAAACCGCTGTTACTTGGCCCCACCGTCAATAAACGCCACCAGATTCGACATGTCGTCCGCTGAAAGCGTAGGCCATTTCTTTTTCTTGGCTTCCATCTCCTTCAGCATCCGCGGGCCATGACTCCACAATCCAGAGACCACCGAAACCGTGGTGAAGTTGCCCTTCTTCGACGCCAGGTCAGGCGCACCCGAGCCTGCCACTCCATGGCACGCGCCGCACTGTGCGGCAAACAACTTTCCGCCTTTCGCCGCGTTGCCTTTCGAACGGAAAAACTGCGCGCTCCAGGAATAGGCCAGGATTTCGCTCATCTCCTCGGAGCTCAGCGGTTGGGCCTTTTCACGCATCTTCGGAGCATGATTCCACATCGAAGCGGCAACATCGGTGAGCGTCCGTCCGGCCAGCTTGTCTTCCAGCGACATGGCGCCCGTATGGCATTCCAGACAGCCTTTCGCCTTCATCAACTCCTGCCCGCGATTTCCAGCCGGCAGCACAAATTTTGAAGTGACTCCGCGGTTATCCGGCAGATTCTGCACATACACCAGCAGGTCCGTCAATTCCTCTGACGTGACGAGCGGCCATTTGTAATTCTTGCCTACCGCTGCCTCTTTCATTTGCGGCGCATGGTTCCACATCTTCAACACCAGTTCCACGGGATCGGTGACCGATTTCCACTGCCCAATGGGTAAACCCGGCCCGCCGCCCTCATGGCACTGCCCGCACTTCTTCGAATCGTACACACGCCTGCCTCGTCCGGCATCGCCGCGCTTTTCAAAATAGCGCGTGGCATAGAAGAACGCGAACAGATCGGCTGCATTTCCTTCGCTCAACTTCGGCGGCACGATGTTTGATTTGCCCATCGAATACCACATCGTCGGCGCGTGATTCCACATCCGGCTGGCCACGCCGGCAGCTGTGTATTCGCGGCTCGCGCGCTGCCCCAGATCTGGCGCCGCCCGTTGGCCTTCACCCGACACCGGATGGCAGCCAGTGCACTTCTGTTTGGTGAATAGTTCGGCGCCGCGCCGCGCATCCGCTTCGATGCTGGCCGCACCCGCGGGAATCATAATGAGCAATAATCCGGCTATCAATTTCATGTCCGCTGCGTCCTTTTTCCGTGTCAGTTTTTATGCCGTCTGCAACAACTCTTCCCAAGTTACTTCACGCCTGGTCTCGTATGCCATCCGCCCCAGCAGCGAAGTCAGCGTGCTTTCGGCGGCAATCTGCGCCATGCTGTATGGCTTCTTCTCCAGAATACTCGTAAAGAATGATTCTACGGCATCAATCGTAATCTCGCGCTTCGAATCCCGCTTCTCGATTAAACTGCGATCCGCCAGATCGTCGGCATTGATTAGGCGTCCAGCGGGTATCGGCCCATGCCATTTATAATACGTCCGGGCCAGATCGAGCACGCCCTTCGAGCCGTACATCATCTCTTTCACGTCGCGGAAATTCGCCGTGTGCTTTACGCTTAACAGCCAGCCTTCGAGCTTCTCCGGATAGTAGTAGACGATGTTGTGATGATCGCTGTTCCAGTCTCCATACGCAATGGGGAAACGCAGTCCGGCAGTGCCCGTGGCCTTCACCGGGTGCGCGCCGGCAAACCAGTTCAGCACGTCGACTCCGTGGCAATCCTGCTCCACAATGGCCCCGCCTGAGGTCTCCATCCAGTTGCCCCAGTGGCGGATCTTCTGCTCCTCCGGCGGGTAAGGAGATTTAAACCCCGCCGGAGGAGTTCCACCAAGGATCCAAAAACTCTGCATCATGGAGAGCTTGCCGATTTTGCCGCTGCGCAGGATGTCCATCGCCGTGAGGTATTCCGGGCTGAACCGCTGCTGGAAGCCGAATTGATATGTCTTGGAACCGTCGGCCGAGGCATGAGCCTTCAAAAGCCTCTTCACTCCGGCTACGTCTGCGCCGGCCGGCTTTTCGCAATAAACATGCTTGCCAGCGGCAACAGCGGCTTCGAAATGTTCGGGATGCAGGTAGACCGGAGTGGTAATCAGCACCGCATCGATATCGCTCTGCGCCAGCAAATCTTTGTAGTTCTTGTAGGAGCGCGCTTTATCGGCGCCGGGGATTTGCGTTTTTGCCCGATCCAGCTTATCTGGGAAAAGGTCGCAGATGGCTGTGAGGCGTGTGCGAGAATCCCGCACCATATGACTGCCCACATAGCAGCCTCGCCCACCCGTGCCGATAATGCCAAACGACACCGCCGAGTTGGCGGCATAACCAAAAGCCGTCTGTGGTTTTAGAATCAGCAAGTTTGCGGCCGCGCCACCAAGCGCATGCCGTCGGGTAATCTCTGCCATCGCTGCTCCTTCGGGAAAGAAGCAGCAATTTACTGGCCACTATGTAGCCAGAATGGCATTCTGCGGCCGAGTGGTACTCGCCCTTTTTCGCTTAGTAACTCGCTCCACACCCTAGCGAGGTCTTCGACCTCAAACCGACAAGGTGGATTTCGCGGAGTATCGGAGATGGGATAGGTTTTTCTTTGCGCCGTGGCGTCTTTCGTGAGATTCCGGTGGATCCCAATAGCGAGAATCTCCTATCACTCCGTTACCGGCAAGCTGATAACGCCAAAGGTAAACGCATCTCTCACAAAGACTCCAAGACGCAAAGAACGCATGTCGAACGGGGATATGATGGATTGACAAATACGGTGGACGGGTACCTGCGGTTCCACTTCATTACGCCGACTGTCGAAATTCGCGCGACGGGATGAATCCCTATTCAAACGACTCGGTCGAATTGGCCGGGAGCATACCCTTCGTGGTTTTAGTGCGGGCACTTGATGGAACCGATCCGCGGTCAAAACCACGCGCTCTGCAGGGTTGGCGCGGGGGAGTCGTGTTTTCTTTTTCCAAAACTTGTCACATTTGTTCAGATCTTGGCCAGACCAGACGTCTAGAACGGGAGCCTCTGATCACGCCAAGTTTGGATCCAATCAACTAACAAAACCTGTCAGGGCTATGCCACAGCCCCAGTCTCGATCAGTCGCCGGTCTTTCTGCTCCGGCATTTCGTTCCAAATCTGGCCTTCCAGTGTTCGTCCGGCTTTCTTTTTTCTCACTCCGCCCCATTGCTTAAAAAAGAAGGGAACGTGGGACCGCAGGCACAGCTCACGGAGATTCGTAGCCCAGGATTCGTCCATCGGGCGTGCTCCGGGACCAGATTCGCCGCCGAGGATTACCCAGTCAAGACCAGTGAGATTGAAAGTGCCAAGATCTTCAAGCAGGGGTTCGACTGACAGGAACTTGATCGCTGCGTTGGTGGCTCGCAGGCTGTCCACGCGGCTCAAATAGGCCTTGCTTTCCACGCTCACACCCATCCACACGTTGACGGGCCACTCGATGTACTGGTCGAGAGTCAGAAGGCGTTCGGCGCGCTTGGTAAGTATCTGAAATTGGTGCCAGTGCGCTCGCCGCATCACATCGAAGACGCGCTGGATATAATCAAGCGGAACTTCGTCGTGGAACAGGTCGCTCATGCTGTTGACGAAGATGCGTTGAGGTTTCTTCCACCGTAAGGGCAGTTCTAGCATCTGCTCCTGCAATGTAAGCTCAAATCCGTTGGCGTAGTTGCGCTGGCCCATGGCCTGCAGGCGTTTTGCCATCCGTTCCGCGTAGCAGTGCTTACAGCCAGGGCTGATTTTTGTGCAGCCGGTAACCGGGTTCCAGGTGGACTCAGTCCATTCGATGCTCGATCCGTTTGCCATCCGTTCTCAATATACCAACTCGCGAAAAGCAACAGCCCTGAGCGATGGTCGATACAATCACGCTTTCATTTTGAGGATGTGCGATGCAATCCTCAACGCGATGGGTGCGCCCTTGGGATTGCCGGCCGCAAAGCAAAAAAGATAAAGGGGCGAGTTCCTCGAGTTGCGTAGGACGGCAGGTGCTGGCGCAACTCCCGAAAAGCACGCTTTCAGCCGGCTGATAAAATAATCCGATATTGCCCTCGTACTCGCTTTGACGATCCGTTCCGCGTGGTCTTCAAACAAGGATTCGACCGGTTCCGTCCGGTAGAACGAATCGTACCAGTCAGTGGTGCCAAACATGTCATCCAGGCAGGTGCGCCATCCCGGTGGGATGGATCCGGACTGGGTTAGCATTCGGTTCACGCCCCCGATTGGAAAAAGCACCCACAAGTCGATGGCCTGCGTTTGTGCGATTGCCTCAATCGTCCTCCATTTGACCTGTGTTCCATAGGGGTCCAGAAACAGGACGGCCCTGTTGTTGGTCCAGTCTTTGTTGCACATCGCTTGAATCACTTCATTCGCATCTCCTGGACGGATGGAGATGCGCTTCGCCAAATCCGGGAAATCTGTTTTCAGCTTTTCCAATTCCAGACATCGGGAGGGCTGCTTTTCTATGAAGACGTAAGAATGAAAGTGCGGCTCTACTTGAAGCGCGATGCGCGCGGAGCCGTCCAGAAATGTCGCTGACTGCGCTCCTGTGTCTAGGTCGTCCATGAGGTTGCCCTGGCCCGCGTCGGCCGGCAGTTGACCGCTGTGCGATTCCTGCCATCTGGCGTCCGCACTGCTCTCCCTTGAACCGGTACCTGCGAAGGCGTCAATATAGGCGATTTTGAAGCGTTCTTGTTTTGAGAGGGCGGTGGAATACGCTACCAGGTAATTCCGCAGGATTGACAATTTCTGATCAGTCCATGCGCCGCCAAAAGTGTGAGAGCTGTTCGGCTCTTTTGGGGTCACGATTTCAGTGTACAACCAATAACGCGGTTGAATTTGAACAGGAAATACTCATTATCCCCGCATCGAAGCTGTTAAACGCACGCCTTAAGGTGAACGCTTCACCTAGAAGTTCCGCAGGAAAACCAGGATGCGAAAACCAAAACCGCCACAGCGTGGCGAGATTTGGCTGTAACCTGTTGATTATACGTTCAACAGCCGCCACGCTGTGGCGGCTTACCGTCTAAAAGCGCTGTGTAACCCAGCTACCCTTCCGACTTGCCGACCAGAATAATCGCCACCGGCACATCGCCGATCTTCGTGTGCAGCACCCAGTCGTTTTCTCCCTGCTTCTCAAACCCCGGCTTGGCATCAGCTTCGTCTTTCCACGCACTGAACACCAGCGGATGCGGCGTGCCGGAGGCCTTGCGGCTCATGTTCATCAGGGTATCGAAATTAGGGTTAACCGCGCCGTCCTTATCCTCGGCGGCCTGTGTCAGAAGCAGAAAATCGCGCTGCGGCGCGGCACCTTGATGGTCTCCGTTTTGCGGATAATAGCTGAACCGCATGGTGTACAGCCCGGCCTTTACGCCCTGGCCGCGGCGGTCGGCATGTTTTTCCGGGAAGCGAATGGCGGCCAGGATCGTTCCGTGAGGAATGGTCGGCATCGACATGCTATCCTCAGCGGACTTGACCGGCGCCGGCATCGACGTGCGCACCCAGATTTCACACAAAACTTTGTCGCCAGGACCTGTGATTTTAATGCCATCCTTCTGCAACAATCCTGCGGCGGAAGCAGCCAATTCCGCAGGTACCGGCCCGGCCGGCTGCGTCTTGTATTGAGCAAATAGCGTTGTCGCTGAAAGCAACAAAGACAATGACAGTGTTCGTATCATGATGTGGACTCTCTCCATTGTATAGAGATTCCAAACCCCGGCGGAAGATGCACTCTTCATTTATGCTTAATGATCAGATACAATTTGACAAGCCGGGTTCATGCAAACCATTTTAGTAATCGATGACGACGAAAGCCTACGTGACACCATCAGCGTCATGCTGGAGCAAGAGGAATTCCGTGTCTTGCAGGCGGGCGACGGCCGCGAGGGCTTCGACAAAGCCATCTCCAACAAGCCTGACCTGATGCTGGTCGACCTGCGGCTGCCCTCCATGACGGGCATGGAAATCTGCCGCCAGTTGCGCGCCGCAAAAGTCCTGACCCCGATCATTGTGCTGAGTGCTATCGGCGACGAAGTCGACAAGGTGCTACTGCTGGAGATCGGCGCCGACGATTACGTGGTGAAGCCGTTCGGCCGCCGCGAACTGCTGGCCCGCATCCGCGCCCTGCTTCGCCGCACTTCGCAGGATGCGCACAAAGTGCTGCGCTGCGCTGACGCGGAGATCGATCTGGAACGGCGCATTGTTTCCCGCCGTAACGAAGAGGTTAGGATGACGCCCGCGGAGTACAACCTGCTGGTCTATTTCCTGCAGAACCCCGACCGCGCTCTTACCCGCGACATGATTCTGAATTCCGTCTGGGGCTACGATTCTTTTCCCAACACCCGCACCGTAGACGCGCATGTTGTTAAACTTCGCCAGAAGCTGGAACCTGACCCGAATATTCCTCGACATTTTTTAACTGTTCACGGCGTTGGTTACCGCTTTCTGCCATAATCTGCGTAGTTAGCTTGCACAGCGGAGCTTGGCGCTATGCGCCGGCCGTGGGCAAGTGGAGATCGGAAGGAGGATGTTTATGCCTCGCATCGCATTGATTGTAGAGGACTCAGACGCCGCAGCCTCAACATTGGAAGTGGCCTTGGCGCGCATTGCCGGCCTCAATTCCGCCTGTGTGGCGGGCGGGCACGACGCCTTGGAATACCTGAATGGCCCTGATGGAGCACATGTCTGCGCAGTTTTAACAGATCTGAACATGCCTGGCATGGATGGCTCTGAGCTAATTGCCAACATGCGATCTGCCGATCGATACCGTGAAATGCCGATTATAGTCATCAGTGGGAGCCCGGAACCGGGGATCTCCGCACATGTCCTATCGCTCGGTGCCAACGCATTTTTCTCCAAACCATTTTCGCCCGCCGCGGTCTGTTCCAAGTTGGAGGAGTTATTGCGTGCGTAGCCTGCTCATACTTGCCTTTCCGTTACTGCTGTACGGGCAAACACCGGCCGACATCCAGTCCATTCTGCAACGGCTCGATAAGCTCGAAAAAGAGAACCAGTCGCTCAAGGCGGAGGTGCAGGAATTGCGGGCGCGGATCGGCGAGCCCGAAAACGCTACTGTGCCGCCAGTCGTGGAACGCGTGGAGATCGCTGAGAAGCGAATCGATGAAGTGGCGCAAACAAAAGTGGAAGCCTCGCAAAAGTTTCCCATCAAACTCACCGGCATGGCGTTGTTTAACCTGTTCTACAACACACGCCACTCCAACGGACTGGACGATCCGATCTTAGCCGGCTTGAACGGAACCAGGGCTGCCAGTGGAGCAACCTTTCGACAATCAATAGTTGGCCTGGAATACACCGGCGCTTCTACGTTCTTTGGCGGCAAAATCGGCGGCTCCCTGTTCATGGATTTTTATGACGGTCTGGTCATCGGTTCCACTCAGCCCTTGCGTTTGCGTACGGCGAACATTCATCTCGACTGGCAAACGCGTACACTGTCGGTGGGGTATGAGAAGGCCATATTCAATCCACGGACCCCCAACTCATATATGACCGTGGGCGTCGGCCCGCTGTGGGATAGCGGCAACTTGTGGCGCTGGCAGCCGCAGATCAAGTTCGAGCAGCGAATCCAGGCCGGCGACTCGACAAAATTCACCGCTCAGGTGGGCGTGCTCCAGACCACCGAAAGCGCAGGCGTGGCGCCGTCATTGGCTTCCATCACCACCGACCGCCGCCCAAGCCTGGAAGGGCGGTTCGAGATCGACCAGCGATTGTGGCGCGATCATCGCCTCGCCTTTGCTCCTGGCTTTCACGTCAGCACCACCCACGTAGGCGGCGTCAGCATCCCTTCGCATATTTTTTCCATGGACTGGCTGGTCAATCCATTTGCCAGCCTTGAGCTTTCCGGCGCATTCTTCAGCGGCATCAACGTCGCTCACCTGGGCGGCCTGAGGCAGGGCGTCGTGCCCGGTCCCAACGGGATTCCTATAGGGGTCCATGCCCAGGGAGGATGGGTGCAGGCTTCGTATCCGCTCATGAAGCGGTTGACGGCTAACGCATTTGCCGGCACGGAGGATTCGCGCAACTCGCAGCTTTCGCGAGGAGGAATAGGTAGAAATCTTTCGGGGGGCGGAAATCTGATGTTTCGCATCGCCCCGAATGTGATTGTGAGTTTAGAGACAATGCAGTGGCGTACCACGTATATCGGACTGGGAACCCGGCTCAATAATCGTTATGATCTTGCTCTTGTTTATCTTTTCTAGTCTCGCTTCCGCCGCCACACTTACGGGACAGGTGGAACTCGCCGACTCGCGCGAAGCCAGCGTCAGCAAGCAGAAGGATTACTCCGGCGTCATCGTCTGGTTGGAGCAAAAAAACGCGTCGCCGCAAACAACCAAGCCCGGCACGTTTACCATGGTGCAGAAGAACAAGCGCTTCATGCCGCACGTGCTGGTGATTCCGGTGGGGTCTACCGTCAGCTTCCCCAATTCCGATCCTATCTTTCATAACGCATTTTCCAACTTCTCAGGCCAGCCCTTCGATACGGGATTGTATCCGCCCGGTACATCGCAGAAGATTCGTTTCCGCCGCGAAGGCGTGGTGCGCGTGTTCTGTAATATCCACTCCAACATGAGCGCAGTGATCATCGTCCTCAACACGCCCTATTACGCGCGCACGGAAAAGGATGGAAGCTATAAGCTCGAAGGGGTTGCTCCCGGCGAATACAAGCTAAAGGTGTGGAATGAACGTTCCGCCGAACGAACGCTCGACGCGTTGCAGCAGACCATTACTGTTGACGGCGACCGCAAGCTCGCACCGCTTCGCATCTCAGAATCCGGCTACCTGGAAGTTCCTCACAAAAACAAATTCGGGCAGGAATATCCCGCGGGCGGCGGATATACGGGGGCACCCAAGTAGCCATGTCGAAACTGTCTCTGCTGTGGAAGATCTGGCTCTCCACCTCCGTCGCCCTTACGGCCATGTTCGCCGCGGCAGGTTGGATATTGCAGAGCCACGCCATAGAGACGACGACTCGCAGCTTGGAAGACGAGGTGCGCACCAGTGTTCACGCCTATGAATCGGTATGGCGCGCGCGAGAAGAGATGCTTGCTTCGGCAGCGGCGATTCTGCGCAACCTGCCTGACGTCCGCGCCGCCTTTGGCACGCGCGATCAGGCTACGATTCGCGATAAGGCCATCGAGCTGTGGGCCACACTTTCCGACAGACTCAAAGAAGCGGCGTTCTTCCTCGTCGCGACGCCTGAGGGCGCCATCATCACACAGCTGGGTGCGGACAAGCCCGAGTCGGTTCCCAAAAGCCTGCACCTCATCGATGAGGTGCGCGAACAGTTTCCGGCCCAAATCTCTGGTTTTCTTGTGGATGACGGCCGGCTGTTCCAGATTATCCTCACCCCGGTGTATGTCGATTCCGCGCGCGGCCCGGATTTGATCAGTGTGCTTGTATCAGGCTATCCGGTGAATGACGCAGCGGCCCAACGGCTCAAGCTCTCCACCGGAGGGAGCGATTTTGTGTTCTCCAGCAACGGCAAGATCCTCGCCTCCACGCTGCCGCAGGCGCAGGCCTCCGCCTTGACTAAAAGTGCGGGAGGCCCGGGGAAGGCAAGCGACGGTACTTCCGAATACAGCCCGTTCCTGCGCCGCCTTTCCGGCCTGGATGGCAAACCGATGGGCAGCCTGGGGATTTTTCGTTCGTTTGAACTCTCGCGGAACCGGCTTGACCAACTGCGTAACGATGTGTTTTATATGTGGCTCTTGGCGATTGTCCTGGGCCTTGGGCTAACGTACTTGCTGGTGCGGCGGATTGTTCAACCCATCCACGAACTCGATAGTGCGGCGGCGCAGATCGCGCGCCAGAATTACAGTCATCGCGTGGAGGTCACTTCCGGAGACGAAATCGGCCGCTTGGGAGCCACCTTTAACCAGATGTGCGATTCGCTGCAGTCGGCGCGGTTAGAGCTGATCCGCCAGGAGCGAATCTCGACGATCGGGCGTCTGGCCAGCTCCATTGTGCATGATTTGCGCAACCCGCTGGCAGCCATTTACGGCGGTGCGGAGATGATGGTGGATACCGATCTTTCGCCGCCCCAAATGCGCCGCCTGGCGGCCAATATCTACAACGCCTCGCGACGCATTCAGGTGATGCTGCAGGATCTGTTGAATGTTTCGCGTGGTAAGGCAGCGCAGCAGGAACCCTGCCGTCTTGTGGAGATCGTGGATGCCGCGATTGAAGCCCACGGCGCGGCCGCCAGCGCCCAGAAGGTGAAGATTACTGTGGTGGTGGATGAAGAACTCGAACTTCCTTTGGAACGGGCGCGCATGGAGCGAGTCTTCCTGAATCTGGTGGGCAATGCGTTGGAAGTGATGCCGCAGGGTGGAGAGATTCGCATCACGGCTACACGACACGGGGAGAACGTGGTGGTGGAAGTTTCCGACAATGGTCCGGGAATCTCTAAAGAGATCCGTGAACAGCTGTTCCAGCCCTTTGTCACGTTCGGAAAAAAGAACGGGCTTGGGCTGGGGCTTGCTCTTTCGCGCCAGACGATTCTGGATCATGGCGGTGACATGTGGGCCGATGCCGAACCAACCGGCGGGGCGCGGTTCAGTCTAAGCCTGCCCGTTACGCCTTCACTGCAAGCAACGCGTCAAGCGGTGCGCCTGTAAGCCGCCATTCAATCGACGCGAATCCGGCTTCGCGCAGCAGTGCCGTGTACTCTTCCGCTGTGCGCTCCTTGCCTTCGGTGCAGATCAGCATGTTGAGGGATTGCATGTGGGCCGGCAAGGGTCCTGAGCGGTCGGGCCGGATGATTTTTTCGGCGATCAAGAGCCCGCCGCCTGGCGGTAACGCTTCGAAGATCTTGTTCAACAGCCGGCGGATCTTCGGTTCGCTCCAGTCGTGCAGGATGCGCCCTACTGCATAGAGATCGGCTTGCGGCAGTGCGTCTTCGAAGAAGTCGCCGGCGATCCACTGCACTTTGTCCGAGCCTGGATATTGCCCCGCGCCGGCGATCACCTGCGGCAGATCGAACACCGCCGCGCGCAGCCCTGGATAGCGCTCGGCTGCGGCGATGGCCAAGTGGCCGGTGGCGCCGCCCAGGTCCACCAGCTTGCTGAAGCGGCTGAGGTCAAACGCGGCGGTCACCGGCGGTGAACTCAACATGCCCATGCCATGCATGCCGTTCAGGAAGGTGCGCATGGCTTCTTCGGTCTGGAAGAAGTGCGAGAAGATTGCGCCTTCCGTTCCGAACGTCTGCTGCCAGCGGTTGCTACCCTCTTTCACCGCATCTTCCAGATTGGCCCACAGCTTGAACAGCACGCTGTTGCTGTAGAGTATGTAGCCCGCCAACGAATGCTTGCTATCGCGCCGCAGGTAGGTGTCGGCTGCTTCCGTGTTGCGAAACAGCTGGCCTTCGCGAGTCAGCAGGCCGAGGCCCACGCAGCCATCGAGCAGGCGCTCCAGCGCATCGGCATTGGCCGAAAGTTTTTCCGTAAGCGCTGGTAGCGCCGCCGGAGTCATTTCGAATATTCCCATCGCCACTGCGGTGAACATCGTCTTCGAGCGGCGGAAGGCGTCAATCAGATCGAGGATAGGTGCCGGGTTGTTCATGATTTCTTAAAGTGATCGTAGCCGCGAGCGCGCAGCGGTTTGCCTTTGTAGCGGAGTGCGCCGGGTTTGCCTTCGATGATCTCGCCGACCATCGTGCAACCAGCCGGGGCCTTTTTCTTCGCAGGCGCGGTGAACAGCAGTTCGTAATCTTCGCCGCCATGCAGCGCCTGCTCGATTGTGGCTCCGGCGGCCAGCGGGATGTCTTCGTTGAGCGCAGCACTCACGCCCGAGGCTACGCACAGGCGCTGCAGATCGGTCGAAAGCCCGTCGCTCAGATCCATCGCTGCGCTGGCCTTGCCTCGCAGCTGAACACCCAGTTCCAGGCGGGGTTGAGGCAAATGCACTTTGCCTGCTTGGAGTGCCACCGCCGCCGCACCCAGCGGCCCGGAGACATAGATGAGGTCGCCCGGTTTTGCGGTGCTACGCAGCAGCGCCCGATTGCGCGGTACCGCACCTGAAACCGTGATGTCGCAGCAGATTTCCAGGGCGTGCGACAGGTCTCCGCCCGCCAAGACCGTTCCCGTGCGAGCGGCAAGTTTGAGCATCCCGCGATAGAACCCATCGATCCATTTCTTCGATGCGGCAGTGGAGAGTGCAATCGATAGCAGGCAGAATTTCGGCTCCGCGCCCATCGCCGCAATGTCGCTCAGCCCACGTGCCAGTGCTTTGTGGCCGATCTCTTCCGGCGAGTGAGTGCTCATGCGGAAATGGACATCTTCAATCAGCATGTCGGTGGTGAACACCAGGTCTTCCCTGGTCCCCGGCGCGCGATACACGGCGCAATCGTCACCGATGCCGCAGACCAGCTCACGCCGCTTGCCGGCGAGAGGAGTAATGCGCGAGATCAGCCATTGCTCATTCATGATGGGTAGGGGGACGGAGGGGACAGTGCGGTCCGTCCCCTCCGTCCCCGGTTTTACAACCGCACAATCTTCGGCGACGAAATGCCCTTTAGCGCGTTGCGCGTATCCACTACCAGCTTTGCCTTTTCCACCAACTCCTGATACGGCTGGCCACTGTGGTCGGTCACAATCACCACGCAATCGGCCGTTTCCACTGCGGTCATCAAATCCACCGCCTTCATCGGCTCGCCATGCTCAATGCGAATCGAAGGCACATGCGGATCGCTATAAGTCAGTTTCGCACCGCGCTGCCCCAGCAAATGGATGATATCGAGCGCCGGCGACTCGCGCACGTCGTCAATATTTCGCTTATAGGCCACGCCCGAAATATGCACATGCGACCCGCGCAGCGGCTTCGAATGATCGTTCAGCGCGTTCTGCACCTTATCCACCACAAAGTGCGGCATCTGTCCGTTGATGTAACCAGCCAGTTCAATAAATCGCGCCTCAATGCCCGCCTGCTTGGTCTTCCACGAAAGATAAAACGGATCGATCGGAATGCAGTGCCCACCCAGGCCAGGGCCCGGATAAAACGGCATGAAGCCAAACGGCTTCGACGCCGCTGCGTCAATCACCTCCCAGACGTTGATGCCCATGCGGTCGCACATGATAGCCAGTTCGTTCACCAGCCCGATGTTGATCATGCGGAAGGTGTTCTCAAGCAGCTTCACCATCTCTGCCACGCTCGTCGAACTCACCGGAATCACCGTCTTCAGCGCCTGGCTGTAGAACGTTGCGCCCAGGCTGGTGCAGGCCGCCGTAATGCCGCCCACCACTTTCGGAATGTTAAACGTCTGGAAGTTCGGATTGCCTGGATCCACGCGCTCCGGAGAAAAACAGAGGAACAGGTCTTCGCCCGCAGTCAATCCGCCTTTGGTCAGCATCGGCAACACCAGTTCGTCGGTCGTTCCTGGATACGTAGTCGATTCCAGGATCACCAACATTCCCGGATGCGAGTTCGCGGCGATTTCCCGGCACGAATCCACAATAAAGCTCATGTCCGGATCCTTCGTCTTGCGCAACGGCGTGGGCACGCAGATATTGATGGTATCCAGTTCCTTCACCGCCGCGAAGTCCGTGGTCGCCCGCAGATGCCCCGACTTCATCAACGGTGCCATCTCTTCAGTGGTAATGTCCTGTATGTAGGAAACGCCGGAATTAATCTGGTCGACCTTCGACTGCACCAGATCGATGCCTGTTACGTGGAAACCGGCCTTGGCAAACTCAACCGCCAGCGGCAAGCCCACGTAGCCAAGCCCCACCACGCCAACCCGCGCGCTGCGGTCCTCGATTTTCTTCGTTAATATCTGGTGCCAGTTCTGGTTTGCCATCTATCTCTCCGATCCGTAATAGAATTCGCCGCGGGCCACAATCTCTGCCGGGCCCGTCATCAGAACATCCTGCGCCGTGCCGCCCCACTTCAACTCCAAAGGTCCGGCCGGAGTTCGCACAGTGATAGGGCTGCGCACCAGGCCTCGCAGCACCGATGCGACGGCTGCCCCGGTTGACCCGGTTCCTGAACTCATCGTTTCGCCCGCTCCGCGCTCGAAAAACCGCACGTCGATGGTATGTTCATCCACCTGGCGAATGAACGAAACATTTGTGCGATTGGGGAAGTGCGGATGCCGCTCGATGGCCGCGCCCGCTGCCCGCCAATCAATATCGAAATCCTCGAGAAACACGGCGCACTGCGGATTGCCCACATTCAAGATCGTGCAGTCGAACGCGTCCACGCCAACCACCAGGTTGTAACGCACCTCGTCCGCAGCATACTTTGGCTGCCCCATATTCATCTCAAAGTTGTACTTCAAGCCATCGGCCTTCAGTAAATGCAGGTGCTTCAGGCCGGCGCCGGTGAGGATGGTAATGTCCTGCTTGGCCACGCCGGAATCGAGCAGAAACGCTGCCGCGCAGCGCGTTCCGTTGCCTGACATCTCCACTTCGCTGCCATCGGAATTGAACAGCCGGATCTGGATGTCGTATTCCGTCACACCCGTCGGCGGACGGCTGACCAGCAGCCAGCCATCTCCACCGGCACCGGTGTAGCGATCGCAGATGGCGATAGAAGTGGGCACCAGATCTTTATCGGGAGCATCAGCGGCCCACGTGAGCAGAAAATCGTTTTTGGCGCCATGCGCCTTGGTGAAGGGGATCCTCATGAAGTGGGTTTCTCAAAGCGCCGGAATATCTCAATGGGGGGCGCGCCCCGTACTTCGACCATTTTTACACATCGGTACCGGTAGCGGCCAAAGTGCGCCTTCGCCATGGCCTGCGAAACGGCGTCACCGGAGATGGCTACCACCCAATTCTCCTGCAAGAACAGCTCCGGCTTGCGCAGCCTTGCTTCCCACATCAAGCCATTGCATTCGTTGACCGTGGCGCGGAAGGGGATGCCCGCTTCGCGATAGATGTTGACCAGATCGCTGAAAGACGTCAGGATCGTATCGCCAGGGTGATAGTTCGCCTTTAAGTAGGCCGCGGCGCCTTCGGACCAAGCCCGGCGCTTCTCTGAATTCACCTGCGACTCCTTGAAGCACACCCAGTTTTCCATTTTGGGATAGGCCAGCCACGGCACGATGCCAATCATCACGATAGCCAGCGCGGCGATCTTCCGCGCGCCCTGCGGCAGCAGCGCGACAATCGCCGCGCAGCCGAAGGCGAACATCGGCAGCATGCCCAGGCCGTAGCGCGTGTTGTAATAGCTGCCGTACCAAAGCTGTGGCAGGAAGATTGGCGAATCGCCAGAGTGGATGTTCATCGTATAGAACACGCCCGGCAGCACCAGCAGCAGCACCGCCCACCAGGCCCGCTTGGCGATCGCCGCTAATACTCCGGCTATACCCATCCAATACAGCGTAGTTCCCGCACACGCCAGCGCCGCTGAGCGGTAATAGACGAACGCCAGCGCCCAGTCGCCATGCCCGGGGTAGGTTCCGCCGGAACGGGCCTGAATCGCCTTGGCGGACCATTCGCCGCGATAAAAGTACAGCGCGTCGCCGTAGAAATAGTAGTTGTGACCCATCCAGTACAGGCAGCCGAGGGAAGCGATCGCGCCAAACACAAACGCCGTCAACCAGCGCCGCTCTTTCGCCGCGATCAGGAAGAACAGAGTCGCAAACGGAATCAGAAACCAGCCGTCATATCGCGTCATGCTGCCCGCCAGAGAGCAAAACGCTGCCCCCACGGCCGCGCCCAGCGATTGGGTCTGGATGAACAAAACCATGAAATACAGCAGTCCGCAGAAGGCGCCGATATAGATGGCTTCGGTCATCGCCAGCGTCTGCATGTAGAGCAGATTCGGGTTCAGGGCAAGCAGTGCGGCCGCAACCACACCCGCCTCGACGGAGCCCAGCAAACGCCGCGCCGCCGCAAACAGGGCCGTGCATCCGAGCACAAAAAACACCGCGCTCGGAATGGAGCCGGCGAGGCCCGTGCGCCACAAAAAATCGTTGCGCACCAACGGCATCATCATCAAATGCGGCAGCGGCAGCCACGTGGTTCCCAACTGTTCCACGCCAGGGGTCAGCGAGTCGAGCAGGCGCCGCGCCGTGTTGATGTGGGCCTGCGCGTCGTTGTCCCACAGCAGGTAGCCGCGCGTATGGAAGAATACGACCGCCGCACAACTCAGTACGGCCAGTGCGACGAATACGATCAGCGGCGCCAGCAGGCCCAGAGAGGCCTTTGGCGCCGCCGCATTCTGACGCTTTTTAAAACTCGGTGAATTTTTTGAACTCTTGGAAACGGCCATCGATCTCCGCTCGCGTCAATGTCCGGAACCGGTCGACGCCAAACTCTTCGCAGCAGAAACTGCCCATCACGCTGCCGTAGATAACGGCCCGGCTGAGTTCGCGCCGGTCGATGTCGCCGCTGGAAAGGCTGATGCCCTGCTGCGCCAGATAGCCGATGAACCCGCCGGCGAAACAATCGCCTGCGCCGGTCGGATCGAAAACCTGCTCCAGCAGATAACCCGGAACAATGAAGTAGTCGTCTTTGCGGAACAGCATGGCCCCGTATTCACCGCGCTTGATCACCAGCGTGTTCGGGCCCATCTGCAGAATCTTTGCAGCCGCTTTGCGCATGTTGGTTTCGCCGGAGAGCATCTTCGCTTCTCCGTCGTTGATCAACAAGAAGTCCCATTCCTTAATTGTGGCCAGCAGTTCCTCGCGGAAATCGGCGATCCAATAGTTCATGGTGTCGCCGCCAACGGTCTTAGGGTTGCTCATCTGCGAACGCACCTGACGCTGCAAGCCCGGCTGAATGTTGCCCAGCATGAGGAACTCTTGCGATTTGTAGGATTCCGGCAACTTCGGCTGGAAATCGGCGAAGACGTTCAGATCGGTGCGCAGCGTCTCGCGGTCGTTCATATCCTGCGAATAGACGCCCTGCCAGAAAAAGGTTTTCCCCGGAACGCGCTCCAGGCCCGCCAAATCTATGTTCCGGCCGGCGAGAAGATCCACGTCTTCCTGTGCGAAATCATCGCCAACCACGCCAACGATGCTTACCGGAGTAAAGTAGCTTGCCGACAACGCAATGTAAGTGCATGCGCCGCCAAGCATGCGATCCACGCGGCCATGAGGGGTTTCCACTCCGTCATATGCGACGGAGCCAACAATAACTAGGGACATTACTATATTGTAGCGGTTTCGAATTGGCGGGACTGAAGTCCCGCGCAGGCTGAAGCCCGCCCTACCTGATCATCGTCGCCCGCCGCGTTCCTGTTATCTCCTGTACCGGCAAGCCGAAAATGCACACGTGGTCGAACGCCCAGAGATTCACATTAGCAATATTCAGGGCCTGAGTCATAAGAAACTCCTTGTTCCACGGGTACCCGCCTTGAAACACCGGGATCAGATACCGCACTGAATCGCGAGGCCAGCCGAGGGTGAGCGGGAAGACAATCGCCGTCTTCGCCAACTCCAGGCTGCGCGACCAGGCGCCGAAATCGAGCGCCTCCATTTTGATGTAGTCGAACGGGCTGGTGGATTTCGTCTCCCACTCCGCAGGGAAGTTCACGTAGCGGTTCAACTGCCCGCCCAGGGTATGGATTCCTGCGGGAGTGGGATGGTTCACGTCATAAGGAAACAACAGCTCGACGATGGTATTTGAGTGGAACGATTTCACGTACGTCGCGATTGCCGCTGCGTGGTCGCGCAGCCGGTTGCGCAGAAAGATCGCGTCGGGGCTCGTAGGGGCATCGGTCGGCTGCTGGAAAACCGCCAACGGCCGGCCCAGCGCAGCGAGCGCAGCGGCCTTGGTGTCGTCGTCATAGTAGGCCATGCCGCCGGTGGTGTGGGTCGACGAATAGTTGGTAAAGAACCACCACAGCATTTCACCGAACTGGATGGCAGGCGTCATCCCGGCCGCCGCCTGCAAGTCGGCAATCGTCTTGAACACTGCCTTCTGCAGGTTCAACATGTTGGTGCTCAGCGCGCAATGCGTGGAGTTCAAACTGCCGAAGCCCATGTCGGTCGATACGGGCGATCCGTCGGGGAACACCGCCGCATATCCCGCCGGAGGATTCACCAACTCCATGGATGCCGAAGTCATCACCTGCCGCCCGCGCGCCTGCGCTTCCATGTACAGATCGGCCAGCCATTCGCGTACTCCGCGATTCAACGGCGGCGTCTGGGCGGGGTCCACCTCCCACGTGCCCACAACGCCGCCGGTCAGCGCGCCCGTCGACGTCACCGTTCCCGCAGAACTGGTGGCGGACTCCTTCCACGCTGAAAACGTATAACTGTATGCCGGCTTCGGTGAACGCGCCGTGATGGTCAGCGTGCTGCCCGAAGCGGCAGCCCACACACCGACATACGTTTCATTGATGAAACTGGCAAAGTGCAGGGCAAACGTGTCGTTGGTCTCGTTGGCAAACACCGTCTTGCCCACTGTCTGCCCGCCGATATTGACAAAGATCTGGTCGTCTACATTGAACGTGCCGTCAAACGTGACCGTCACGCTTGGCAGGGTCGCGCCGGTGCGCTTGCGCTGATTCCACCAGAAGACGCCGATGTAAGTGTTCATAGGCCCGGCGAAGCCCAGTTTGTCCATCATCCAAAGGATGCGCGCAGGCGGCAGCTTGTAGGAATGGTCAGTAGAATAGTCCATCGCCGGCGCCAGATTGGTCCGCGTGTGGGGCGCATCCGGGACATCGGTTGCCACCACGGCTTCCAGGAAATCAAAATAGAAATAAGCGCCGCTCTTCAGTCGCAACGTCACAGTGTGTGCGCCGCCGGCCACGCCGGAGCGAACCAGCCGCCGCGAATTCACCGCCGGTTCCACGCTTAGCTGGGTGTTCAGAGCGGTCTCCGTATCGCCGTCGAGCCGCACACCCGCCACCCCACGGTCGTTGTACAGAGACGTGCCCACCCACAGATTGTGCGTCACCGGGCAGTGGTACTTGATGGTCACCGAATCATTCACGGTGCTCGCACGCCGCGCGTAACTTCCTGAATAAAAGCCCGCTTCCGTCAACCACGAAGTGCCGCTGTATACACATGAGGGGCTGTCCTCTTCCAGGCGGATGCTGCCCGGCCCGGCCACTTGCAGCGTCTTGGTGGCTTCAGGCCCTGTAACGCCCCAATTGGCGAAGGCCGCCTGCCATTCCGTATCGGCGAACGCCTCGCCTGTTGCCAGCGGAGGCGCAAACGTCAGCCACATCTGCCTTACCTGCGGTATTCCCAGGGCAGTAAAATCGAGGGCCACGCGCCATGTGGCGTCAGAACTTCCGCCGCTGAAACTGGCGGTTGGCGACGCCGTGCGCAGGTTCTCGTTCTTCCACACGGCATACATCTGGATCATGTTTCCGTCGTAGCCCTTGCGTGTCGTAGAGACCGTCAGCGTTGCGCCTGATGAGGTGGCTGCTAGTGGCAATATCAAGCCCATCGCCGACCAGTCGACACTATTGATTTGCGCGGCCAGGCTCTGCGTAATGGTGGTCGCGGATACGCTGTTCAACGTATAGGTCAAAGTGTCGGCCGAAGAGCTTACGGCGAAGGTCCCGCCGCCGGACTGACTCGCCCGCAACGTCACAACGTTTGCCGCGTTCGACGCTGTCACGCAACTCGACGCCGCAACCGTCGCCACAACGCCCTGCGCCACTTGGGTGCTGTTCAGATCCGCGGTTTCCGTAAAGGAGTAAGTGCTGCCGGCGACCGTGATGGAATGGACATGCCCCTCGCCTGCGGCGTAGAACGCATAGGAGCAGGTGACCTTGGGTGCAATGTAATCGAAGGCGATGTTCTGGTACCACAGCGTGATCCGGTCATATTCGATAAAGCCATTGTCCTGGATCACAAACTCGCCAGAGGCCGCTGTGTAGGTGCCGCCCACCTGTGTGGCATGATCGAACAGCCGCATCTGTGCCGTGGTGCCATCGGGCCGGATCGCGTCGAGAAATGGCCAGTCGATGGTTGGATACTTCGGCGAGTCCAGTGGCATCAGGCCGGAGTAAGTCGCATCGAAGGTGAGAGTAAGCCCGTCGAAGTTCGTATCCGGCAGATGCTTGGTCCGCGGATGGTCATAGAAATTGTCGGAATCGTGAATCACGAGAACGGCGAAATCGGCCGGATCCCGAAAAATTCCACTTACTTTGAAACTATTAGCGGTCGCGGCATGAATGGCCGCCGACGCGCCCAGATCGTCAAACCCACGAAGCTGTAAGGTTCTGTTTGGTTGCAGTTTATAGATACGTTCCGCCACAAGTCACCCGACTGCATGATAGGCATTTGTCGTTTCCAGTCTACCGCCCGAAAAATGCAAACCCTTGCAGCGAAACCAAAAAGAAATTCCAATTCGTTGGGAACGGCTTCGACGGCCAGCTGAATTTTCCGGAAAGTTGGCGGTAGCAACTTGTTGCAAATGGCCGGCGGTTTCGCCTACGACTGGAGTTTCTTCATTTTGGTGAAGGCGCTCAGCCGATGTGGCAGATTGGCAATCTGTGGCCGATTGTTAATCGGCTTCTTTCTAACAAGCCCCTGTACCAATGTGGCAGAGCATGGAACACGCTCCAAGAACGAGGAGTAGCCCACGATCTCATTCCGGATCAGGCCAGTCTACCAGCCGCCCCTGATCGCGGCAGTCGCTTGCTTCCTGAGCCGGGAAATCGGCCTTGTCACTGGATGCATCCCAGCGCTCCTGCTCCAGGACGTGTACATGTTGTACGATGCGGGCAAAATCGTCGGGGCTTAACTCCTGGATGGCGCGTTCGAGTTCTTCCACACGGCGCATTACCAAATCATCGTTCTAAAAACTCACCGCCGTGGCCTTACCGTCCCCGGTCCACAATCCCAGATGCCCGTCTCCGGCGATGGTGTAAATATGGCCGGCCAGCATGGGAATCCCAAAGTAAACCCCATCTGAAGTCGGCACCATGCGATAGCGATGCGCGCCCTGGTCATAGACGTAGAGATTGAAGTCCATGTCCACGCTGATATAAGCGGGGCGATGCAGCAGCGCTTCGGTGGCAATGCCTCCGTCACCGGAAAACGAGACACTGGTCCGTGTTCCATCTGGAAGGATCCGGTAGTGCCACGGCATGGAGTATCCGTCCGGAATGACGGCCGTGGGAGAAACCGTGGTCCCATTGGTCATCGCTGCGTCGATCATCACCCCGCCATTGTTAACCATGCAGAACGACGACGTGGCCCATGTCCCAAAGCCACCGGTCTTCTTGACATCGTCTGTGATCATGAGGAATTGCAAATCCCTCCACATGTGAGTTTGCGGCCAGCCGTTTGGAATGTCGGCAATAGCGCCCACCGCCTGTGCCGAATTGACAAGACACTTCGCGCCTGGGTTTACCGGGAGTGCCTTGAGAAATGTTTCACCGTCAAAGAGTTCGAATGTGGTCCAGTCTTCCGTCCATCCATTTGCGGTTGGCACTTTAAGTGTGGCTATCGGCTTGGCCGTGATCTTTCCTGTGCCGTTGGTTATGAATTGTCCGCCCTGCCCAATCACTGTGGTGATGATGCCGGTTTGGGCCTCGATTTTACGCACCACATTGTTCACGCTGTCAGTGAAATAGAGGTTGTCGAAGCGATCGAAGGTGAGATTGGTGGGGGCGCTGATTTTCGCATGAATCGCCAGGCCGCCATCGCCAGAAAATCCATCGCTCCTGGTGGGCTGCTGGATGGGCAGGCCGGAGAGACAGAAGTGCCAGCCTTCGAACGGATTCCCGTCATCGTCGGCAATCGCGCCTGCGACGTGGGTCAGGATGCCGGTCTTTGCATCGATGCGGCGGATCGCGTTGTTGGCCCAATCACCGAAATACACATTCCCGTGGCTATCGGCGGCAACCCCCTGAGGGAAATTCAGCCAGGCATTGGTAGCGAGACCTCCATCGCCCTTGAAACCGCAATCGGGCGATCCGGAAGGAGTCCTAAGTCCGCCGGCAATGGTGTAGATATAACCCACCTTCATGTTCTGGCCAAAGTGAGGCAGTCCGTCGGCATTGATCATGCGGATGGCGTGGTTATCGATATCGGCGAAGTAGACGTTGCCCGCGATGTCCACATCAAGGCCGCTCGGGTTGTACACCAAGGCTGCCGTTGCTGGACCCCCGTCTCCCGTATAACCGATGGCAGTCGTCGCTTCCGGCGGTCTTCCGGCAAGCGTATACACGTTCCCGGCGGTCATTGGGATTCCAAAATGCGGTTTGCTGTCCATGTTGATCATCTGGACAGCCTCCGCGGTTTGCGATGAATAGTAAATGTTGCCGGCCTGGTCCAGAATCGGTCTTTGAGGCCTGTTTGTGGTGGCGCTAAGGGCCGGTGTCCCACTCGGCGAATATCCAGGCGCGGCAGGGCCTTTGCCTTCGGGATTGTTCAGAATCGTGGTGACCATACCGTCGGGTGAAATCCGGCGAAGGGTATGGTTCTCCCTGTCGGTAACAATGAGATTGCCCTGTGTATCGATACTGCGGTTGATGTAATAAAGCGTGCAAATCTGCGGATTCCCATCCAGCCGGTATCCCGGGTCGCAACTACCGTCCGCATTCGGACTCGTCTTGATCGGTGCCTGGGCGGCTAACAAAGAAATCGATAAACCTGCGGCTAGTAAGAAGGCGGCGGCTCGCGTCAAATACCGGTTTCCATCTTTGCTGAACATATTCCTATCCTCATTTGTAGTCGGCTTTCAAGAAATGCCGTCTGCACCTGCACCGCCGGCATCGCTTGCTTTGACTCTCTGATATGTACTAAGGATTATTTCGAGGGAGGTTACAGCTACTTTTGCTTTGCATTCAGCATGCGTGTTCCATCGCGCAGCCGTTCTTCATTGCCGGCGATCATCGTCTCCAATGTCGCCATCAGAGTGCGTTCCAGGGAAGGCAATGGCCCCGATTCTTTGGCGTCGTTCAGTGCCGCGCGCGCCTCCAGGTAGTCATCCTGGCTCTGCCGGAAAGCACCTGCGGCGAAAGAGGCGTCTCCTGCCATTTCCAGGCTGTGCGCCAGCAGAATCAGATGGGCCGCCGAGCGGCGCTCCGCCACCAACTGGCGGCTCAACGCCACCGCGTTCTTCGCCGCCTCCATCCGCTTCTCTGTTGGGCCGCCCAAATAGCCCAAAAACGCTGCATGCTCTTGCCAACCCTTCGCCAGCGCGGCGCGAATATCCTCGCTTGCCGGCTTGCGGTTCTCAAAGAACGCCCGGTAATCGCCACGCTCTCCCTCCAGCAGCCACAGCATCCGAACCGCATTGGCTCTGCTGGTCTCAAAAGCCTCGATATTTGCCGTCGTACCCGGATCGGAGTTCAACACGCCCAACGCCCGCGAATGCGCCGATTCTAGTACTCGCAGTGCTTCCCGCAGGTCTCCCAGTTTTTCCAAAACGTATGCACTGTAACGCTCCATTGTGCCCAAGTTCCGCAGCGCGGCCACATTCTTCCGATCGGACAACAGCTGCTGCTCGCTTCCAACGGCCGACTTCCGGAACATCGACAGCGCTTCGCGCCACGTCCGCCCGGCAGCTTCACGATTGCCCATGCGATCCTGCAATTGTCCGATGCGTCCTAAATGGAGCCCTACCAGCCCTATGCCGCCGGGAGAATCCAAGGGCGCTCGGATCGCCGCCAGCTTCATATATCTCTCCTCGTAATCAAGCGCTGATGTAAGTTCATCCAGATTGATGAAAGCCAGCGAGGCCACCTGATACGCGTCGAGCAGATCGCGGCGGGAACGTTCTCTCAGATTGCTATCTTTTGAGGGCGCTTCCAGCAGATCCACAATAAGCTTGCAGACACGGACGCTCTCTTCGTACCTCCGCAGCATATTGAATCCCGCTGCAATCCGGATATAGCTTTCGCCAGCCATTAAACGGTGCACCGGCACCTGTTCCATCTCAATTGGATTCTTATCGAGAATGGCAAGGGCCCTACGCAACTGAACCAGGCTATCCTCCCGGCGGCCCGTCCTTTGAAACGCCGTTGCCAGTTCGATCACCGCCGACGCAAGCCGCTGATTGTGTACAAATTCCCCGTATTGCCCGGCCGTCTCCTGTTCAATGATCTTCACCATGCCCTGGCTGGCTGCGATGGCGCGTTTATGGTCACCGGCCAGCGTGTACTGATTGCGAAGCGCTAACAGCACCGACCTGAGAACATCCGCCGTTGTTACATCGTCGCTGTGCGCCGCATAGTCCGCCTCCAGGAAAGGAAGCGTTTTCTCGTACACCGCGGAGGACGACTTGAAGTCGCCCCGCTGCGAGTGCAGCCTTGCCAGGTCGCGGTATCCCAATGCCACCGACCGCCGGTTTTCAACACTCGCCGGGTCCAGCGCCGCCCGCCGTTCATAGGCCGCAATCGCCTTGCGATGTTCGGCAACCGCTTCGTCGAAGCGCGTCATCGCCGCCAGCCCATCGGCGACTCCCCTGTGCGCCACCGCCAGACTGCGTAGCGAGTCCTCGGTGGGCTTCTTTGCGGCGGACTTGGCCACATCGAGCGCATGATGATACGCGGCCAGCGCCGCAGCCGGATTCCCCATTCCCACAAAAGTGTTGCCAATTTCGTGGATGTCGGTCCGCAGGAGCTCCGCAAATTCAGGCCGCCCCGGATGTGCTGCCGCCAGCTTGCGGTCCAACGCTTCTGCCTTGCGGAATTGAGCCAGCGCCAGGTTCCAGTCCTTATTCCGGTAGTAGAACGCACCCAGATCGCGGGCGTGAGCCGCAGCTTGCCGGGGGAAGTCGGGATTGTCTGGATGCGCGGCCGCCTGCTCGAACTGCAAATTCTCAGCCTTGGCAAACTGCACGATTGCTTCCGCCGTTTGCCCCCGATTGATGAGTGCGTGGCCCAGCCGGTAATAGGCTTGGCCTAGATCCAGCCGGAAACTGGCGTTGCGCTGGTCTGCCGCAGTCAGCTGCTCCAGAATGGCTATCGCCTCGCGAGCGCAGGTTTCCATTTCCACAACACGGCCCAATGGTAGAAGGGCCAATGCCATCGCCACCCGGCCAACGGCCCGGTCTCGCTGATACTGCACGTTGGAAGCATCTTCCTTGTGCAGTGAATCGAAAATGGCCACGGAACTCTGCAACGACTGCAATGCTACCGGGTTGTTCTTGATCCCCAGCGATTGAGCCAGCCCGAGGTGCGCCTTGGCAAGTTCCCAGCGCAGGCTCGCATCGCCTGGCTTGCCCGCCAACACCCGCTCGCGAACCGCAAGGCCATCCGCCCACAGTCCGCGTGCCTCCAATACTTCTGCTTGGTCGCGCATGGCTTGCGGATCGCGCGGCCACTGCCGGCCGAAAATCTCCGCCGATTTAGTGGCTCGCTCATACTTGTCTTTCCACGTCCGCTCGTCCAGTTGTGCCTGGCGAACGTAAGCCAATGTCAACAGGTGACGCGCGTGCGGATCGCGTGGATTCTCCCTTACCTCTGCCTCCAGCATCGCCACGCTACGCGCGAAGTTCTCGCCCGCTCCGGCCATGTCGCGCAAGTTTGCTTGGCCCACTGCGCCCTGCAACTCGCCCACTTTGAGGAACGCTTCGGCCAACTGTTGCCGGCGCAGCGGATCATTCTGCGAGTCATCCGCCTCTTTGCTCAGGTACTGCTGTCCCAGCCGCAACAGCGTTTCCCTTGCTCTGGTCCCGCCCGGCAGGTTCTTCACCTCGTCATCCAGCTCAAACAGCATTGCCTCGGCCAGCGTGTGGACATCTGTCAGCCGCGATTCGGCAGTCTCTTGCTGCCGCTGCGCCCGCAGCGTCTGCGCCTCGGCGCGATTGCGCTCCGACACCGCCGCCGCCCTTTCCTTGCGCGCAATCGAAGCCTGCCACAATGTCGTCGCCATACCGCCTAGCAGACCGTCCCCACCGCCGCCGCAGCCGCCATTGGCAGCTTGTGACGCCGCACGAATTTTCCCATTCGGTACATCGCACTGGGTGGGCTGGCCAGCACCGGTTGGTCGTCCAGATGCCGCGCGATATCCGCCGCCAGTTCCGCAACTGCTGGGTATCGCCGCTGGCGGTCCTTTTCGAGCGCCTTCATTGCGATCCAGTTCAGATCGCCCGTCACCTGCCGCTGCAGCGTCGCCGGGTCTGTTCGCCGCAGCCGGGCCACAGCGGCTGCCGTATCTCCCATGACCGTAAGCCTGGCCCGCATCGCTGGCGCCTCTTCCTCGCGGATAATTCGCAGCAGTTCCGCAAGCCCCGCGTCTCGCAGCCTCTGCGCGTCTATCGGCGCCGTCCCAATCAACAACTCGTACAAAAGGATCCCCAGCGAATAGACATCGGAACTTGTGTCAACGTCCCCGGCCGTCAAATCGGCCTGCTCCGGACTCATATACATAGGTGTGCCGATGAGCCCCCCGAACCCGGTCATGGTAGCGTTCCATACCGCATGTTGCTCGGTGGCGCGGGCGATCCCGAAGTCGATCACCTTCGCTATCGCCAGCCCATCCACCTCCGTGATCATCACGTTAGATGGCTTGATGTCCCTGTGAATCACACCTTTCTGGTGTGCGTGCTGGATCGCCTGACACACGCACAGAAACAGCTTCAGCCGCTCCAATAACGTTAGCCTGTGCCGGTCGCAGTGGTCCGTGATGGGCAGCCCATCCACAAACTCCATGACAAAGTATGGATGTCCCTTTCTGCTCGCCCCGGCACTGTATACGCGCGCGATGTTGGGGTGGTCCATCAGTGCCAGCGCTTGCCGTTCGAAGTTGAAGCGCGACACAACCGAAGATGAATCGAGCCCGAGTTTGACGACTTTCAGCGCAACCTGCCTCCGCAGCGACCCGGTCTGCTCGGCCAGGTAAACCGCGCCCATTCCTCCTTCGCCTAGCAAGCGGATGATTCGATATGGCCCGAAGCTGTCCTCTTCCATAGCGTCATCCATAGGCGTAGTCTCGCAGCGGGCCATCGCGGGCGATTCCGTTTCAAAACCGCCCAGAAGCAGGCAAACGGCGCACATCCTGCCGGGGTGGAGTTCCGTTCCGCACTTTTTGCATCTGGTCATCGCGCGCCCGTTGAAATCGCCGCGATCAGATATCGCAACTCGGCATCGATATCGGCCGAATCGGCTACTATAGCGGCGACCTCACTTCGTAACAAATCGCGGTATCGCTTGCGTAGCCGGTGGATGGCGGTCTTTACTGCGCCCTCGGTGGTCGCAAGGCGGCGCGCCAGTTCGGCGTAGTGAAGCTCCGGTTCGCCAGTCAGGCAGTCCTTGAGCTGATCGAAATGCGCCACGCGCCCGTTCCGCAGAAACTCTTCGCGCAGCCGTTTCATCGTTCGGTCCAGAAGTGTCCATGCCCAACGCCGCTCGAAGATTCTCTCGGGCGTTTCGTTGTGTAAAGTCTCTTTCATGTACAGCTCTTCGCCACTGGAGATCTCAAAGGGCAAGATCTCTACGCCGCCGCCTCGCTTCTGCGCCCGCCGGCGGTCCGATTCGTCGTGCATGTAGAACTTGAAGGAGGAGAGCAGGAACGAGCGGAACCGCCCGCGCTCCGGATCGGCCCTGTCAATGCCGCCGTATTCCAGGAATCGCGCAAAGAAACCTTGAGTGTGGTCTTGCGCCTCGTCAGGTGAATCGCCGCTCCGCCGGGCATAAGCGTACAGCGGATACCAATAGGCTTCGCACAGAAACGCCAGTGCGCTGCTCCCTTCCGGTTGGCGGCTTCCGGCCGCCGCCACGAGTGTCCAGCGCGTTGTAGGAAAGGCAGGAGAACCAGCTTGGGTGTGCATGGTTTGGAAAATATTGTATCACGCGGATCTGGTAGCATTGGCGGTGTAAGTCAGGTGTAAGTCAGAAGCTAGCGCTTTGGTTGCTCAACGATGCCCGTGACAGGTTGCAACTGCCACGTGGAGCGCATCTTTTCATGTTTTCCCGCTCAATCCCACGTTCTCCCAGTGCGTCTGCCAGCTTCTCCGAATCCTCCCCGGGTTGGCAAGTTGACGTTTCACACCGGCCGCGCGATGCAATGATTGAAAGGCATCGGCCTGGGGGAGTTGTCCGGGAATTGTTAAGCGGGAAGCATTGACCTCCCCACGCAGTTATCTGAAAAAATGCAAATCCGGAATGCCGGCCTTCTCCGCCACTTCCCGCAAATCATGGTCTGAAGTCCATCCAGAGCCGTTGATACAACTCGCCAGGAAACACCTGTCGCCCAATGCGATGTCTTTTGCGGCGAACTGAACCGGCGCAAGCGCCATGGCCGGTTCAAACGATTTCACGTCAAGGTATAGCGCGTTGAATGCTGTCTGAGCTGCGGCGTGAGTCATGCCCCGGTTCACGAGCTTCGTCAGCACTTCTGCTACGTTTACCGCGTTAACGGCCGCGTCGCTCTGCAACTGTTGCAATTGCTCCCAACCCGTCTCCCGCTTCAGCAATGCGATGACAGCAGAAGCATCGAACACCGGCTTATTCGCCTGTTTGGAACTCACGCGCCGCCTCCGCCCGCCGCTCCGCAATCAATTCGTCCGAAAGGCTGACGCCCTCAGGAATGTACTTGCGCACCAGCGCCTGCGCCCGCTATATACGAGCAAGCCGCCGGGAAGCAAGGCGCAAAAGGACAAACGCCCTCACAATGCGCGAAATCGATCGTGAGGTTGCGGCCGTCCGCAAAGCCAAGGATAAGAGCAGCCAACCTGCGGCATGATCCGCGTTGTGATCGACACGAACGTCGTTGTCTCTGGCGCGCCCGGCGAAGGTGGTATTCCCGGAGCCATCCTCGATCTGGCCGCCAACAAAAGAGGTCATTATGCTCGTCTCCTCTGAAGTCCTGCGGGAATACGAGGACGTTCTCAACCGTCCTAAATTTAAAGTCTCGGCTGCGCGGATTAATGGCATCCTGTCCGTGATCGTGGATTTTCGGGATGGTCTGCCACAGGCTGTTATAGGATGCTTCCTAATGCAGGCGTCAAATCGGGATGTTGGAATGCAAAACCTGCGTGCAAGGCGACTTCGGGCAGCACGCGCTGGCCGGTCAGCAGCACGCTGGCCATTTCACCGAATAGCAGGTTCAAGGCAATGGCCGGCATGGGTATGATGGCCGGTCGCGAAAGCACCGTTCCCAGTTGGGCGGTGAACTCCGCGTTCGTCACCGGGTTTGGCGCAACCGCATTCATCGGACCGCGAAGCTTGGGGTTTTCGACCGCGAACTGGAACAGGCGGACCAGATCGTCAATGTGAATCCACGACATCCACTGATTGCCCTCGCCCAGCCGCCCGCCTGCTCCCAGGCGGAAAGCAGGCAGCATCTTGGCCAGCGCGCCGCCCTTTCCTAAAACAACGCCGATGCGCGGGTTGACCACGCGGATGCCCAGGTATTCGGCCTCCTGCGCGGCGCGTTCCCACTGCACGCAGACATCGGCCAGGAAGCCGCTGCCGGGTGCGGCCGCTTCGGTCATCTTCCGGTCGCCGCAATCGCCGTAGAAGCCGACGGCGGAAGCAGAGACGAGCACTTGCGGGCGCTTGTTGAGGGACTTTAGCGAGGCGATCAACTGCTGAGTGCCATTCACTCGAGATTCGAGAATACGCTGCTTCACGGCCTGGGTCCAACGCTGGGCGACCGGTTCGCCGGCCAGATGGATGACGGCATCGGCGCCTTCCAGGTCAGCGGCGGCCGGTAGCTTGCGGCCAAAGACGCGTAGCGTGTAGGCGGGCGCGGCGAAGAGTTCGCGTAGTTTGCCCCCGATAAATCCACTGCCTCCGGTGATTACAATTACCATGGCTGGTACCTCATTCTAACCGAGTGCGGCCACCTGACGTATGTATTCCGGCACATCGGTCTTGCGCTTCATGCCATCGAACGACATGTAGCGCACCATTCCGAAGATAGCGCGCTCAGTCCACGGGCGGTCATGCAGGCCGAAACACCACAGCACATTCGTATAGGTGTTGGGGTCGCGGCCGTCGAGTGCGTAGCGGTCCTGCAGATAGATCATGGTGGCGAGCGCCTCTTCGGCGGTGCGCGACCATTCGATGATCTTCTTGCCCCAATACATGCGGTAGTAGCCGTGCGTCTTGCCTGTGATCAGCAGCTCGTTTTGCGTGGCGTTCCACAGGGCGTCGTGTGTGGCGGCGGCTTCGAACTGCTCGCGCGTGTACTGCGGCGAGCGGATGTCGGAGGCGTGTTTGCGCAGGGTTTCGAGCGCCCAATTCGGGATGTTATCGATCGATTGCGGGTTGGGCGAGAAGCGCGCGAAATTGAACGCCAGCTCGCGGCGGACGATCAGTTGTTCCAGAAACTCGTCGGCCACCAGTTTGTATTCGGCGGCGTATTCTTTCACAGCGAGGGCGACTTCGAGCGAGGAGATGTGGCCGAAGTGCAGGTAGGGGCTGAGGCACGATGTGGCGCGGCCGGCGGGCTGGTTGCTTTCGCGGGCGTACCGGCGCAGGTTTTCGAGCAGGAACTCTTCGAGCTGTTTTTCGGCGGCCTTGCGGCCTCCGGGGTAGAGCTTCGATGGCGCCACGCTGTGGTCGATATCGCATTCCGCAGGCGAGACTGCGCCATGGCCCGCGGGCAGTTCGTAGCGGAAGGGCACGTTCACCTTCCACCGTTCGACGGGTACCAGATACTGGCTCAGCACGCGGTTGATCTTGGGGCGGATGGTGTAGGCGGCGTACTCGCGCTTTTCGAACAGGTTCATGGGCACAATGCAACTGGAATCGACCACATAGTAGGGGATGTCGATGCGCTCTGGCACGGTGAGGTTGTGGCGTGTGGCGATGAAGACCGGATAATCGTCAGTGACCACGGCAGCGGCATCGGCTGCGAGGCGGTACAGCATGTCGTTCGGGCTCTGCGCGTTCTTGCGGGCGTAGAAGAAGTAGCCGAGGCCGAGTTTGTGGCAGCGCTTTTCTGTGTGCGGCACGGCATCGAGCACGAACTGGTGTAGGCGGTCGCTGGCGAAGGGGTAGTCACAGGCCAGTCCTTCATAGAACAGCACGGGCAATCCATGCTCATTGGCGAGTGCGACGGCGTGCGCCAGGGCGTGGTTTGATTCCACGCGGCGGTTCATCTGCGCCCAGTACAGCACGTACTTCGCTTGCGGGCGGATCGGTTTGTTGTTGAGAAGTCTGACGCGGACGTTCATATTGCCTTCATAATAAGTATTAGGCATGAGAGCTTGGAATCGGGCGAAATTGTTGTGGGGCTACCTGTGGGGACAGAGCGATCTGCGTGCGGCGCCAGTGGAATACATTGTGGAAACCACGGCCAAGTGCAACCTCTATTGCCCCATGTGTCCGCGCGAAACGCACAAACAGCCTAAAGAAGACATGCTCGACGAGGTGTTTGAGCGGCTGGTGCGGGAATCGGGAAGTTCTGCGGAACATATGATGTTGATTGGATTAGGCGAACCGTTCATGGACCGCAAAATATTCGATCGCATCGAATATTGCGCCAAACACAACGTTTCCACGCTGCTTTCCACCAACGGAACGTTCCTGGACGAGAAGACCTGCGAGAAGATTCTGTCGTCGACGCTGGAACACATCACGCTGAGCTTCGATGGGTCGACCAAGGAGTCGTTCGAATACTATCGCAAGGGCGCGAAATTTGAGAAGGTCCGCGACAACTTCGTACGCTTCGCCACTATGAAGCATGCGCGCAAGTCGAAGATTCAAGTGGTGGTGCAGATGGTGCGCATGGAGCGCAACTGGGACGAGGTGGAGGCGTTCACCCAGTTCTGGACCGCGGTGCCGGGCGTGGACGAGGTGCGTATCAAGGCCGATGAGACCAATCTGATGCGGCCTGAAACCGGCCACGCGGCGGGCGACTGGAAGCATGCCTGCCATTACTTGTGGCGCGGCCCGATGTATGTGAAGCAGAACGGCGATGTGTATCCGTGCTGCCAGAGCTACATGCTGGACGGCAAGCCGGTGGGGACCGTGGGGCAGGGGACGATCGCGGAGATTTTCAATTCGGCGGAGATGCAGCGCATGCGGCGGTTGCATGTGGCGGGCAAGGCGGGCGAGATCGATATCTGCGCGCGGTGCTGCACCACAATTCCGCATCCGGCTTTGGTGGCGGGGAGTTTGCTGCTGCATGGAAGGACGGTGCGGAAGCTGTTGCCGTGGGTGGAGCGGCTGACTTACCGGCGCAAGCTGCCGACGGCGTTGTTGACGCCGTCGAAGTCGCAGAGCGGTTTGGTTCAGATCGATAAACCGTAGGTGGTGGGTCCCGGGGAACCCGGAGGGTCTGAGAACGGTGTCACGCGAAGACTCTAAGTCCGTAGCAAACACAAAATACATGGGTTGGCTGCTTATGCGGAGCGGATTCCGTGCCGATCTGGGCTTTGGGTCTGTTCCTGGTGGGCGTGTTTTGAAGCGCTATGTCTATGGCGCGGGCCTGTTTTTGGCATCCTTGGGACCCGAAATAGCTTGGGTGCTGGGACTAAGGGCTGGGGGCGTTGTGGGGACTGTTGATAATACGGGAGATTCAGATGTTGTGATCGACTGGATCCATGAGCAAGGCGTTCGTGGAAGCAGACTGATCATTTATATGAACGCAGCAGCATCTGTCCAACGCATGTTGATGTGCAGCCTTCCATGTCGCACATGTGCTTGGTCCGGATGGCTACTGGATCAAGTCCCGCATCAGACTGAGGCGGCAGTACCCCTGCGAGCGAGCGTTGACGCGATGCGTGTCTTGTGTTATAAACTATGCTGTGCCTGCCGCACCCTCCACAGGACTCGACGCCGCCACTGTTATCACCGATCATGCTGCGGTCGCCATCCGCGCTCAGGAGATACTGAATCATGCGCACGAACTGTCGGATGGCACACCGCGAATGCAGATCGACAGGATAGAGTTCTCCTCCGATTGGGGCGTCAGCCAGTCAACGGGTACCACTGCCCAGATTAGCCTCACCCCGCTGAACTTGTCGTACCGCGTTTCGCGTAAACTGACTGAATCGACCGATGTCCAGCTTGTTGTCTACGTGGAGCAGGTGCCTCTGCCTGTGGGTGAAGCGGGATAGTGACGAAAGCCAATTCAAGGAGAATATAAATGCCCAGCAAAGCAATGGATGACCTGAGCCAGGTTCCGGCGATTATCGCCTCACTTGGCCAGGCCATAGCCGAATCGCAAAAGCAGTTTGACATCAACTACCTCAACGGCATCGCCAATTTGGCTTCAATTGCCAAGCAGTTCGCCGATGGCACACCCGGTGTCTCAAAGGACCTCCTCGATCACCTAATCTCCACAGCGGCTCCGCCGCGCTACCAGTTCACCGAGACTTCGCTCACCGTCCGGCTCGATCTGGCGGAATCGAAACAGATGGCAGGTGAACTTGGCATCGGGTTTGGTTTCGCCGGCGTCGCAGTCAACGCGGCCTTCTCCATGAGCTCTTCCCAGAACTTTCGCGAGAGCGCGGAGATCCGCACCGTGATTCATGCTGTGCTGCCGCAAGACAATAAGACGGTGTTTGACGCATTGCTGAGCCGTGCCAAAGACCTGATAGGACAGCCGCTTCCCGACAATGCGAAGATGGATGGCCAGATCTTCGAGGCCGTGAAGAACGCCGCAGCGACACTCGGCGCAGCGCCGAAAAAGACCTAACGCGCTTGTATGACCAAGCAGGAAATCGAGACAGCACTAGAAAATCTTGGGACCTGGCTCGACAAAGCCCAGTCCCAAGTCAAAGCATCCAAAACTGACGCAGATGCAGAGGCGCAACTTGTCCAATTGGCGCAAGACCCTGCCATCCCCGCGTTCAGCCAGCTTGTGCAGCCAGCCATCAGCTTCGAATCCTTTATCGGGCGGATCTCGCATGGTGTCGTCAGCGCTCAACAAGCGCTGGACGGAGAGTCTGCCAATTACTTGACGAAGATCGCCGGCCAGCCGCACATCCTGCCTTCCATCTACCGCATTCCGAAGCTCACGGCCAAGATGAGGTTCGCCTTGCAGGTCGACCAGAGTTCTGGCGTGAACCTGATCTTCTTCTCCAAGCGCGACCAGCTCCAGTCGCAAAACGAGCAGGCCATCGACTTCGAGGTCGTCAACGTCCCAGCTCCGCCGGGCTCGGAGCAACAGCTGCTGGCTACAGGTCCGCTTATGGACTTGGTCCTCGATCCGAATCTTCGCGATCAGGTCTTAAAGGCGATCCTGGCGGCCCCGACAGCCGAAGGCGCCTCACCCCTCATCAATGCGGTCAAAGACGCAACGCTCGCCAGCCGACTTGCGGTTCTCGACTTCAGGGCCAATATGCATCCCCCTCAGGCGGCACGCTTCCTCACCTTTCATGCCGCCCGCGACTCAAACAAGTCAATTGGACTCTGGCTGCTGACGGTTCCCGATGGCGCAGTCCCTTCGCTTCAAACGATCTACAAATTCACCGCCGCCAACGGTCCCACCGAAGTGTTTCTACGCGACTTGATATTAGAACTGGGAGACCGTCTCCAAGCGTTGTTTTCCTAGAGGTTCGATCCCCATGCCTGATCTCGCGGATCTGGAAAAACTGCCGTCGGCTTTAGGCGCTTTGGTGCGCGGGATCGACAAGACAAATAGAGACCTCGCGCTGGCCGGCTGGTCGCGCGCGCGGAAACGTCCGTTCGCGCCCCGCGGTTCCTACTTCGTTCGGTCGTCTGCTATCCGTATCAAGGTATTTATTCAGAAGATCGGCCATAAAATCTTCTTCTTTTTTATCCGTGGACCGGAAACCAAGGATGTGATCCTCGATTTGGAGGTAGGTTTCGGTGTGATGCCATGGGTGGGAGACACCCCTCCGGCAGTCCCTTCCCTGCCGGCTGTTTCCGTGACCATGCCATCTTTCCTGGTCGACCTTCCGACCGACTCCGAAATGAAACTCCTTGCCAAGAAGTTGCCAGAAAAGAATTTGTCGAAGCTCGACTTCCTGCGCTTCAATGGCAACCTGATGGGTATCTACTCCTTGACCGATCTGACGGTCGCGCAAGCCGCATGGATGCTCCGCGGCATCAGCAATGCGCAGTCTGTCTTCGGACGCTTTGAGTTTGCCCCGGTTCCGTTCGCCGCGCTGCTGGAGGCCATCGAGGAATGGGCGGTTGGCGGCTTTCAGGAAGGCTTAGCAATCTCCGTCGACAGCGCTCTCGCCAATCCACAGCATCCTGTGGCTAAGATCGTGCGCGGGATGCTCGATGGTTGGGTAAATGCCGCATCGGCTGCCGCAGCAGGCGCATCGAACGACCCGTTCGACGCGCTTCGTCCCTTCCTGGACGTGCGCGACTATCGCGGCGACTTAGTCCTGCGCTTAAATCAGGCAGGCGAAATCGCCGAGAAAGAGGCTGATGACAACTTCCATTTACATATCACTCTTGCGGTGGAGTCGCCAGGTTTCGCCAAACTCACCGCATTCCCTCCCGACTTTCTTCTCACCGGCGAATTACACGACGAGATGATCGAGGCGTTGTTTGATTCCGAAGTCCTCCAAGAGCTATTCCATCAATCGCAGCTTCCCGGAAAACGGCGCGCCGAGTTCGAAGCGTTTCTTCGCCGCGCCAAGAAACCGTCCCTCGTGTTTCGCACTTTACGCAGCGGCAACGACGACACTGAATTCCTCAGCTTCAAAGGCGAATGGGACGGGCGGGTGGGCCACTTCGTGGTCCATGCCATATACCAGGTCAAGTTCGACGGCAACGCCTGGATCGTCAAGCTGGAAGAGCTCGACGACGGAAGCCGGGGAAGGGTGATCTACTCCGATCTAACAGGGCCGAAAGTGCTCATCAGTACGCGCGACTTCCCGCTCCAACTCCTAGGTCTGCTACTCCAAATGCGGGCCTGGCAAAAGGCGTTTCAATAACATGCTGAACTTCGGGCAAC
>CAIRSA010000157.1 GCA_903881085.1 uncultured Acidobacteriia bacterium | reverse complement strand
GGCTGCGCCAACTAGGAGAGCGCGGCTGTCAAACTGAGAAACTCGACCGGAAATAGTTTGAGAATCTCGGGGGGAAAGAGTGTGACCCATTACACCTTGCGGTCGCGGCTCCGTATCCCCGTTCATTTCCACTTCTAGTCGCGCCCCACTTCGGGAAAGCTCGCCCAGGCGACGGAGTTCGGCGAGGCGGGGCGCGCAGGCAAAACCAAATCGGACAATACTGTCCTGACTGCTATGCCGACGCCACACTTCAGACCAGATTTTTCGACGAGTTCGGCCGTAAGTGCAAAAACAGCCCAAAAACCGCATATGGGTGTCACTATAGCCCGGCGAAAAGCGGTGGCCAGAGATAGCGGTTAGCACTCACGCAGATGCAAGAAAATTTCCAATATCTGCTTTTGAATCATATAGCTGGCGGGAATCATAGTGACACCCCCTCGCTCGGCGCCAAATTTTCGGCATTTGTCACTAAAATGTCACTACACTCCGCGCAAAAGGGGTGATTTTGGGTGAAATCAGGTGAGGTCAAAATCGGCTGCAAGTTGTTGGCTGGCAAGAGGATATTGTTTATTTTCTTGCGCTTGCCGGAATGAGAAAAACGGTTTTCAAGACCGCCTGTTTCAACCGCTCACCCATTCCTCCGTTCACCATCATACCTGAATTTGACCATTTACCGCTGCTACCGACGCTAAACTCAACACCGCCATGTTTTCAAAGGTGGGGCGGGCTTCAGCCTGCGGAGGACTTCAGTCCGACTGCCGCCACCCGCCCGGCTTCCTCAACAGACCGTAACCGGCAAATTCTCCGATTCAACTCCACCAAAGCAGCAGTCAAAGTACCACCGCCTGAAGGCGGAGGCTTGTCGTAACGGACTGTAAGTCCTGGTTCCGGCCAAAGGCCGGCTTAAGGCTTCCCGCTCCAAGCGGGCTTCAAGAAGTAGAGGGACTTAACCCTCTACTTTAAAGTCGTCATCCCGGTTCTCATTTTGGTTCGCGATGTACTCTGCGATCAGCTCATCGGTCACATTCCCCGTGCTGCAACAGAAATATCCCCTCGCCCAAATGTGCTGGCCCCAATAGTGTTTCTTGATGTGTGGAAATTCCTGCATGATTTTGTACGCCGTCTTTCCTTTCAGTTGTTGCATCAGCTTGCTGATTCCCATCTGCGGTGGAATCGATACCAGCAGATGCACTTGGTCCTTCGACACATGCCCCTTCATGATCTTTACGTCGTGATCCCCGCACATCTCGCGGATCAGATCCCGCACCCTCGTCGACACTTCGCCTGTTAGTATCGCCTTCCGATACTTCGTCGTCCACACCAAATGCAAATGAATCTCAAATACCGTGTGCGCGCCGCGTCGATACTCTACCAGTCCTCAAGCTTATCCTGCGGCGCTCCTAGCTGAAGCCTTCGCCTGAAGGCGAGGGCTTGACCCCTCCCCGATGGGGACAGTCAATGTAAGCGACCTTGGAATGCCATTCTGCCTTACATCCGCTCCCAGTCCTAATCAAAGTTTGCAAGTCTCGCCTGCCTGCCGCCGCCACCGTCGTACCATGGTTGTATGAACGCAGAGCCGCAAAAACAGACTCGCCAGTTGGGCGCGGCCGGGCCCGCCGTCTACCCTCTCGCGCTGGGGTGCATGGGGATGTCAGGCATGTATGGCGCCAGCGATGAGCAGGAGAGCATCGCCACGATTCACGCCGCGCTGGAGCATGGCGTCACGCTGCTCGATACTGGCGATTTCTATGGCATGGGCCACAACGAAATGCTGATCGGGCGGGCACTGAAGGGCCGCACGCACAACGCGCTGTTGTCGGTAAAATTCGGCGCCATGCGCGCGCCGGATGGCACCTGGACCGGCATCGACGGACGGCCCGCAGCGGTAAAGAATTTCGCCGCGTATTCGCTAAACCGGCTGGGTGTGGATCACATCGATATCTACCGTTTGTCGCGCCTGGATCCGAAGGTTCCGATTGAAGACACCGTCGGCGCCATCGCCGATCTGGTGAAGGCCGGTTATGTGCGCTACATCGGGCTTTCCGAAGTGGGCGCGGAGACGATTCGCAAGGCACATGCCGTGCATCCGATCTGCGATCTGCAGATTGAATACGCGTTGGTCAGCCGCATGCCTGAAGCCAAGATATTTCCGACTTTGGATGAACTGGGCATTGGCGTGACCGCCTATGGAATTCTGTCGCGCGGTTTGCTGAGCGGGTCTTTGCCCGCCCCGAAAGGTGACTTCCGCGCCCACTTGCCTCGCTTCACCGGCGAAAACGGTCAGCACAATCAGGCTGTGATTGCGAACTTGAAGCACGTGGCGGCCTCGCTCGGCTTGACCGGACCGCAACTGGCAACCGCGTGGGTACTGGCCAAGGGCAAACGTATTGTGCCACTGGTAGGCGCGCGGACGCGCCGACAGTTGCAAGAGTCTTTGAAAGCGATGGACGTCGTGCTCACGGCGGACGACCTGACACGACTCGAAACAGCGGTCCCGCCGGACGCCATCGCGGGCACACGCTACGACGCGAACCAGATGCGCATGCTCGACAGCGAAAAGTAACTACTTCTTCAAGTAAGTGTCAAGCCAACGGACCATTTCGCCCAGGTAATCCGGCGCATTCACGGCCCCAGGAAAGTTGGGGCCGTGACCGGCGCCGGGGATGCGCAACAGCTTCACGGGCACGCCCGCGGCCTTCAGCTTCGCTTCCATCTCCTCGGATTGCGCCATTTTGACGAGATCATCCTTCTCGCCGTGAATCAACAGGAACGGCGGGTCATCGGGCGTAACATGCGTGACGGGCGAAGCTTCCTTAAAGATTCGATACTCCTCGGTATTCTCTTCGCCCTTCCTCGGCACCGCCATGCCAAGCACAAAGTTACCATTGGTGCTGGTAAGAAAATCGATGGGAGCCGCACGCGCCACCACGCACTGCACCTTGGCGCTTTCGCGCTCCACCGGGTCCGGATCATTAGGCTTCCCCTTGCCGTCAAGCGTTCCCAGCATGCTTACCAGATGGCCGCCCGACGAGCCGCCCACCGCCCCGATGCGCTCCGCACGGATGCCGTACTTGTTGGCATTGTGGCGAATGAACCGCACCGCGCGCTGCACATCTTCCACCTGCGCTGGATAGCGGAAGCGCGGCGCCGCACGATGATTCACGGTGAACACGGTGTAACCCGCGTTGGCCATCGCTTGCGCCCAGACCTTCGCCTGCTCGTCCGCTTTCAACTCCTCGGCGCCGTAGGCCAGCGGCGCGGTCCAGCCGCTGCCTGGGATGTGGATGATGCCGAAGCCGTTGGGCTTCGCGGGCTGAAAAACATCCATCAGCAACGCCGTGCCGGAGTACATGGCATAGGGGACGTTTGCTTGGATGGTGAACGCGTCGACGCCATAGGTGGCGCCCGCGGCAAGCAGCATCGTACAAAGCAGAGCGTTCATGGTTGAGTAACTTAGGATGTTACCAGAAATCTGCGATACTGCGGTTATGGATCAGCGTTTTCCAATCGGTAAATTCGAACTTCCCAAAGAGATTACTCCTGCCATGCTGGCCGGCGGCTGCGCGGAGATCGCGGCATTTCCGGTCGTGTTCCGCGCAGCGGCTGAAGCGCTTTCCGAGGCGCAATTGGAAACACCCTATCGCGAAGGCGGCTGGACGGCGCGGCAGGTGATTCACCATGTCGCCGACAGCCACATGAATTGCTATGCACGGTTCCGCCTGGCGCTGACCGAAGATGTGCCCACCATCAAGCCTTATGACGAAGCAAAATGGGCCGAACTGGCGGACGCGAAATCCGCACCCATCGCCACGTCGCTGGCAATGATCGATGCGATGCACGACCGCTGGTCACGGCTGCTTGCCTCCATGACTGCGGTCGATTTCAAACGCACCTTCCGCCATCCGGAACTGGGTGAGCGCAGCCTGGAAGCGACCGTGTTCCTCTATGTCTGGCACGGCCGCCACCATCTGGCGCATTTGGGCTTGGTTAGGCCAGCTCGACCTTAAACGCCACCGCGTGATCGCAGGGCTTCTCCGGCGGCAGTTCCACCTTCAGCCCGGCAGCATCCTGCGTGAACTTCAACTTGCCGCGATGGCCAAGTAGCGTAATGTTCTTCACCTTCCCCGCATCGCCCAGTTCCGGGAACAGAGCATGCTGCGAAGGCCAGCCCATGGCGAACGCGTACACCACGCTTCCCTTCTTCACATACCGCACATCCTCACCGCCCAGTTCTTTGCGGCCGCGCTCATTGAAGGCCGAGGCGTTGTGATGATCGTTCGCTCCGCCTGCGCGCTGCGCCGCCGCGGCGCGGCTCACCGGACCGCTGCCGTACGTCTTCCACGGACGCGTAGAATAAATCGCCTCGCTGTTCACGTGCATCCACTTGGAGATCTCTTCCAGCACCACCATCTCCTTCGGATCGAGCATGCCGTTCGCAGGCAGCGGAAAGTTCAACAGCAGATTTCCATTGCGGCTGACGATATCCACCAGCATATCGATCACGATCTTCGGCGACTTGTACTTGGCCTCTTTGTCGTAATGCCAGTTGCCGATGCAGGTATCGGTCTGCCACGGCTCGTCCCAGATCTTGTCGACCACGCCGCGCTCCAGATCGAGCAGGCAGATGCCCTTGGCGCAATCTGTCTTGCTCTTGTTGGCATAGACGGCCTGCGTTTTGCCGCCGTGGCGGGCAGCGTTGGCGTTGTAATGATGCGCCGCGACGCCCAGGCCCCACTCCTCAAAAAAGATCGGGCCATCGGTGTACAGCAGGTCGGGCTGGTAGTTATCGAGCAGATCCTTGACACGATCGAAGTAGTGCCGTCTCCACTTCAGAGGCACGCCGGCCGGCTCCCACGCACTCTTCGGCGCTTCGTGCGTTTCGTGATAGAGCTCAGCGTATTTCGGATCGGCGCCATCGTAGGGCACGCCCGTGAGCGGCCCCTTCTTATCGGCGCCGTGGCTGGTTTGGAACCAGTGGTAGCTCACCGCCAGATGCTCGCTGACGCCGAACTTCATGCCCTCTTTGGCAGCGGCTTTCTTGAACTCGCCCACGATGTCGCGCATCGGTCCCATCTTGGTTGAGTTCCAACGGTTGAACTTCGAATTCCACAAATCGAAGTTGTCATGATGCACACCCATGCTGACGAAATACTTGGCGCCGGCCTTTTTGTACAGGCTCATCAGATGCGCCGGGTCGAACTTATCGGCCTTCCACAACGGGATCAAATCCTTATAGCCGAACTTCGAAGGATGGCCGTATTTTTCTACGTGGTATTTATACTGCTTGTGCCCTTCGATGTACATATTGCGTGCATACCAATCGCCATATTCGGCCGAGGACTGCGGCCCCCAGTGCGCCCAGATGCCGAACTTGGCGTCGCGGAACCACTCGGGAATGCGGTACGCCTTCAGTGACTCGCGGGTGGCCGCGAACGGACCCGGCGCAATAGCCGGACCATCCTCGGCCCGCAAGCTGCGCAGCATCGTGGCCGCTGCCGCCGTACGGAAGAGATCTCGTCTGTTCATGACATGATAATACTCCATAGTTAACGATTACGGAAGGCCCCTTTTGGGGATTCCATTGTGATAAAGTATTGGCCGATGCCACATAACGGAATTTCCAGACGCCATTTTTTCTACGGTTCGCTGCTCGCCGGAGCCGTACCCGCGGGCGGCTTTTCCAGCACGCCATCGCTCAAGACGCTGGGCTTCAAGTCCCCCAACGAAAAGCTGAATCTCGCCGCGATTGGCGCCGGCGGGCAGCCCTCGGCAGATCTGAGGCTGGCGCACGCCGGCGTGGAAAACGTGGTGGCGCTGGCCGATGTGGATTGGGCGCGCGGACAGGAATCGTTCAAGCGCTTTCCCAATGCAACGAAGTACAAAGATTTTCGCCAGATGCTGGATAAGTCAGGCAAGGACATCGATGCCGTTGTCATCGGCACACCCGACCACATGCACGCCACCTGCGCGCTGGCCTGCATGCAGATGGGCAAGAGCGTGTATGTAGAAAAACCGTTGACACGCACACCTTGGGAGGCGCGATTGTTGACGCAAGCTGCGGAAAAGTACAAGGTCGCCACGCAGATGGGTAACCAGGGCTATTCGCACGAGGCGACGCGCGTGGCGAGCGAGATCTTCTGGTCCGGCGAAATCGGCGAAGTGCGCGAAGTGCACGCCTGGACGGGCCGCGCAAGTTGGCCGCAGGAGATGGCGACCGTTCCTTCGCCCTCACCCGTGCCCGACACGTTGGATTGGGATCTGTGGTTAGGCGGCGCGGCAAAGCGCCCCTTCACGGCCGGCGACGAGGCCTACAAGCAATTCATCGTGGAGCGCAACGAGCGCAACGGCCGCCGTGGCGCGACCGACAACTTCGGCTTCTACCTGCCGTTCAACTGGCGCGGATTTTACGACTTCGGCAGCAGCCTGATCGGCGACTGGGGGGTGCATATTCTGGGTCCCGCGAACTGGATGCTGCAACTGGCGCCGGAGCATTTGATCAGCGTGGAGTGCATCAAGAAGAACACCCTGCCGCCGTTCACATTCCCCGACGAACTGGCCATCCGCTATGAATTCGGCCCGCGCCCGGGCGGAATGCCACCGGTCACCATCAACTGGTATCACCACAACGGCGATGCGTATCTGCCGTCCGGCATGACTGCGGATGACGCGCGCAAGATTCCGGGAAAGGGTCCGCAGGTTGGGCCGGAGCAGGGCCAACGCAGGCCGCCCACCGCCGCGCCTACTGCAGCTGCACAACCTCCGCGGCCGGCGACGACCAGTGGCTACAACTCCATCTTTGTTGGATCGAAAGGCTACATGGGAACCAGTGGACGCGGCGAAGGCGTGGGCCTGCTGCCCGGGTCGCGCTGGGCCGACTACAAGTTGCCCGATCCGTATCTGCAGCGCTCGCCCGGCGCCAACACCGGCAGCAATCACTCGGCGCATTGCCGCGACTGGGTGCGTGCATGCAAAGGCGGCGCGCCGGCGTGTTCGAACTTCAGCATCGCGGGAAAGTATACGGAGTGGCTGGTGTTGGGCGCGGCTGCGGTCCACTTCGATGGCAAGCTGCTGTGGGATAACGCCAAGGGCGAAATATCAAACAACCGCGAAGCGAATAAGTGGGTGAAACCCACGTTCCGCAAGGGCTGGGAGATCAAACTCTAGTTTTCGTACTGTGGACAGGCGATCCGCCCAATGCTACATAGTTTTTGCAAGTAGAACAAGATACTCCAGTTGACCGGATATTTTCTAAGCATTGGGAAGCTGCGTCATTGAGGGCGAGGTGACCTTAAAGTTAGTCAGGGCAGGCAAATTGCCCGCCCCACCCTTGAAAACACCGCGGTGTCGAGTTTGGCG